>VGRA01000206.1 GCA_016875515.1 Deltaproteobacteria bacterium
GGGGCGGCTGGGCGGCCTGCTCGCGGGGCTGGGCTTCCTGCTGCCGGGCCTGCTGCTCATGCTCGCCGCCTCCTGGGCATGGACGTCCGCCGGGCAGCGGGCCTGGATTCCCGCGGCGGTGCTCGCGTGCCTCCAGGCAGCCGTCGCGGCCCTGGTCGCACGGGCTGCGCTTCGCCTCGGGCGGGGCGTGGTGGTGGACGGCCGCGCCGGGGCGCTCGTGGCCTCGGCGCTGGCGGCCTCGTGGGCCGGGGCGCCTTTCTGGCTGGTGCTGGGGCTGCCGGGGCTGGGTCTTTCGTGGCGCGCGCGCGCAGGCGGGTGGCTCGCGGTGGGGGCGCTGGTGTCCGTGGCGGGGCTGTTCGGCCTGCACCTGGACGAACCGCCCGGCGGGCGAGCGCACCTCGTCAGCGCGGCCGTGCCGGGCGCCTCGGAGTTGCTCGGGGTGGGGCTCCGGGCGGGGCTGTTCAGCTTCGGCGGGGCCTACGCGGCGGTGCCGCTGGTGCGCGAGGTGGCGGTGGTGCAGCACGGCTGGCTCACGGACGGCCAGTTCCTGGACGGGCTGGCGCTGGGGGGCGTGCTGCCGGAACCGCTCATCGTCTTCACCACGTTCGTGGGTTACGCGGCGGCGGGGCTGCCCGGGGCGCTCGCCGCGACGGTGGGCACGTTCCTGCCCGCGTTCGCCCTCACGCTGCTCTTGCACGAGCGGCTGGAGCGTTGGATGGAATTGCGAGCTCTGCACGGGCTTCTGGACGGGGTGATGCTCGGCGTGGTGGGGCTGGTGTCCGCCACCGCGCTGCAGGTGGGGCAGGTGGCCTTGAGGGCGCCGCTGCAGGCGGGGGTGGCGGCGGGAGCGCTGTTGCTGCTGGTCCGGTTGCCTGCCACCTGGGGCGTTCCGGCCGTGATGGCGCTGGTGGCGTGCGTGGGAGGGCTGGTGACGGCACTGGGGGGCTGAACCCGCGTCACCCCAGCACCTTCACCCCGGCCTGGAACGGGGCGTCCACGCCCACGAAGACGGTGGGGCGCCGTGTCCCGTTCACCTGGGCTTCTTCTTCTTGTGATGGGGCAAGAGCACGTCCGGATCTCCGTCCGAGGGCTCCGGGGACCAGTTCTCCGGCCCCACCAGCAGGTCCGCTTCAGCGGCCTCCTGCACCACCAGGCTCAAGAGCCTCACCCGGGAGGCGGCCACGGCGAACAGGGCCTCCAGCATCCGCGGGGCCTGGGCCGCGGACCAGCTGTCCGGCAGCCCCTCGTTGGCCATCAGGTCCGCCAGGAGCCGCCCGGACAGCAGCAGCTGCCGCACCTCCTCCAGCTCGAACACCACGCTCAGCCGCTTGTCGTCCACGCCGCCACCCCCCGGAGCGTCCCGTGTCCACCGGGGGGCTGACATCAGTCGGCGAGCAGCTCCGCGGCGAAGGCGCGGAAGGGCTCGGAGGCGGCCACCGCGCGCATGCGCTCGGCGAGCGTCTCCACGACGAAGCCGCGCAGTGCGTCCCGCAGCCCCAGCTCCTGCAGCAGCTCCCCGGCCGGGCGCGCCCCCTCGCGGGCGAGCAGCCGTTGGACCAGCCTGCGGGCCTGGGCCTCGCCGGGGGCGGTGGCGAGCCACCCGGAGAGGGCCTCGCGCAGCAGCCGGGTCCCGCCCACCACGTCCGCGCGGACGAGCTCCCGGGACAGGGCGCCGCCGTGGATGCCCAGCACCCCCTCGAAGAGGGCGGCGCGGAGCTCGGCCTGGGCCTCCGCCTGGGCCGGGTTGCCGAGCGCGTCCGCCAGCTTCTGCACCACCCCGGAGAGGGCCTGGTCGGCGAAGGCGGCGGCCTTGCGCTCGAGCTGGCGCTCCACCTCGCCGCCCACCGCGGAGGCCACCGCCCCCAGCACGCCTGCCTTCTCCGTGGCGCGCCTGGCAAAGCCGGTGAGGCCGCGGGCCACCCCGTGCACCGGGGCGCTGACGCTGTGGCCGAACTCCACCAGCGCCTCCACGAGCAGCTGCCGGATGAGCTGGCGGACGGGCTTGCGGTCCAGCACGGCCAGCACCACGGCGCGGTCCGGGGACCAGGGGCGCCCGAGCAGCCGCTCCAGCCCGGCCACCAGCGGCTCGGGCAGCTCGTCCCCCAGGCTGTCGATGGCAATGGCCTCCTGCCGGAGTGACTCCACCGCGCGCGCGAGCCACAGCAGCGCCCCCTCCGTGGCCAGCCAGCCGCGCAGCGCCTCCACGGCGAGCGTCTCGGCGCGGCCACCGGGCATCAGCGCGGAGAGGGGCTGGGCGAGCGCCTCGTCCACCGCGAGCGCGGAGAGGCGCGCGGCGTGGGGCTGGGAGGGATCCGCGATGCGGCTGCAGAGCGTTTGGGCGTCCATGCAGGGCGCTGGCTTAACCCATCAGGGCGGCGGCGGCACCCGTTCCAGCGCGTAGACGTCGCCGTGGTTGCACAGCCCCATCGCCTCGCGCTGGACCACCAGGTACCAGAGGTTCTTCTGCGCCTCCGCCCGCACGCTGTCGTGGCGGGCGCGCCGGCCGCTCGAGTGCATGGGCCTGCACGCCCTCCGGAATACGCCGCGCGGGCGCCGCCGGCCGCGGTTACTGTGCGACGGCCATGGCGGACGGCAAGCCCCCCTACTGGGTCCTCATCTCGGTGCTCTTCAGCAGCTTCCCCTTGGCCGAGGGGGTGGCGCTGCTGCTGCACGAGGCGGCGCTAGAGTTGGTCCGCTCCGGGCGCAAGGAGACCCCCGTGGCGGGGGACGTCCTGTCCGGCAAGGTGCGGGACATGGACCACCACGCGGTGCTGGGGGCCATCCGGGGGCCGGCGTTCGAGGCCGAGCTGGAGACGGAGCGCGGCAGCGGGACGGTGCGCTTCATCCTCACGCGGGAGGGGCTGGAGCTGCTGAAGGCACGGGCGGGCCCGCCGGGCGCACCCCGGTACCTGAACTGACGGGGCCGCTGGTGTTCACTGTCCGCACCGTGCGCCTCCTGCTCTGCCTTGCCTGCCTGTCCGCTGCCAGCGCCGCCGCCTCCTCCGCGCGCCTGCTGCAGGCGGAGGACGTCCCCGCGGCGTCCGGGGAGGGGGCTCCTCCGCTCGTGGAGGTGGCGCCGGCCCCTGCTGCCCCGGCCCCGCAGGTGGTCCTCGTACCCGCGGCCACGGCCACCACGCCGGACCGCTCGGCGAAGCTGTTGTGGGGCCTGGTCACGGTGGGGGGATTGGGGGTGGGGGTCTCCGGCAGGCCCATTGTCGGGGGGCTCGTCCTGGGGGCGGGCTTCTCGAACTTCGCTTACTCCTCGGTGTCCGTTGGACTGCTGCTCGCCGGCGCGGGCCTGACCTGGCTGGTGACCCCGCTCATCGTCACGACCGTCATGGACGGCTTCCCGGTCTGGGGGCGCGCGGTGCTCGGGGCCCTGGCAGGGTGGGCCGGGAGCATCCTGCTCACGGCGGCGTTGTCGGCCACCCCGTTTGCGTGGCTGGGCGGCCTGCTCGTGCTGTCCCTCCCCGGGCTTGGGGGCCGCCGTGGCCATCCACTCCGCCCCGGACCCGGCCTTCCCGCCGGCGGACAATGACCGGCTGGGGGCACGGCCCGCAGTCCCGGCCGTGCCGCTCTTCTTCGCCCGCTTCTGAGCCGGGCCCGCTACGCCGCCTTCCTCGCCTCCACGCCCGCGCGCACCGCGGAGACCAGCGCGTCCACGGACTTCTTCGCGTCCCCGAAGAGCATCCGCGTCCCGGACAGCACGAACAGCGGGTTCTCCACCCCGGCGTAGCCCGCGGCCATGCCGCGCTTGAGCACCACGGTCATGGAGGACTTCCACACCTCCAGCACCGGCATGCCGTAGATGGGGCTCTGCGGGTCATCCAGCGCCCCCGGGTTGACGATGTCGTTGGCGCCAATGACGAGCACCACGTCCGTCCGCGGGAAGTCCGGGTTGATGTGCTCCATCTCCAGCACCGTGTCGTACGGCACGCCGGCCTCGGCGAGCAGCACGTTCATGTGGCCGGGCAGGCGGCCCGCCACCGGGTGGATGGCGAAGCGCACCGTGACGCCCACCTCGCCGAGCGCCCGCGCCAGCTCCTTCACCGCGGACTGGGCCTGCGCCACCGCCATGCCGTAGCCGGGCACCACCACCACGCTCTTGCTGGAGAGCAGCCGCTCGCCCAACTCCGCCGCCTTGATCTCCGTCACCTCGCCCTGCGGGCCGCTGGTGCCTGCCGCCGCGGGCTTGGCGTCCCCGGTGCCGAAGCCGCCGAACACCACGTTGAGGATGGACCGGTTCATGGCCCGGCACATGATGATGGAGAGGATGGCACCGGAGCTGCCCACCAGGGCCCCGGTGACGATGAGCAAGTCATTCTCCAGCATGAAGCCGGCCGCCGCCGCCGCCCAGCCCGAGTAGCTGTTGAGCAGCGACACCACCACCGGCATGTCCGCGCCGCCAATGGCCATCACCAGGTGTACGCCCAGCAGCCCGGACAGCGCCGTCATGGCGAGCAGCCAGGGCATGCCCGCCGAGAGCTCGCGCGCGGACGAGAACGGCACCGCCAGCCCCACGATGGCGGCCACCACCGCCAGGTTCAGCAGGTGGCGCCCGGGAAGCAGCAGCGGCTTGCCGGACAGCGTGCCCTTCAGCTTGGCCCACGCCACCACGGAGCCGGTGAAGGTGATGGCCCCCACCGCCACGCCGATCCAGATCTCGACCAGCGGCAGCATGTCCGCCGGGGGGCCCGCCTTGCCGCCGTGCGGGTGCATGTAGCTGGAGATGCCCACCAGCACCGCGGCCAGCCCCACGAAGCTGTGCAGCACCGCCACAAGCTCCGGCATCCCGGTCATGGCCACGCGCCGGGCCAGCACCGCCCCCACCGCGCCGCCCACCACCACGGCGCCCAGCAGCAGCGCCATCCCCGCCCCGGGGCCGTGGCCCGGCGCCGTCCACCAGTCCCACAGCGTGGCGGCCACCGCCAGCGCCATCCCGAGGATGCCGAAGAGGTTGCCGCGCGTGGCGGTCTCCTGCCGGGACAGCCCCCCGAGCGAGCGGATGAACAGCACGCCCGCCAGCAGGTACGCCATGGTGCGGATGCCCAGCTCCCCTGCGTTGCCCATGGTGCTCACCGTGCGCCCCCTTCAGGGTTCCTGCGGAACATCTTCAACATGCGCTGCGTGACCAGGAACCCGCCGGCCACGTTGATGCTCGCGAACAGCACCGCCGCGGCCCCCAGCAGCCCGGCCAGGTCCACGTCCGCCCCCACCTGCAAGAGGCCGCCAATGAGGATGATGCCGCTGATGGCGTTGGTGACGCTCATGAGCGGGGTGTGCAGCGCCGCCGTCACGCTCCACACCACCTGCCAGCCCACGAAGCACGCCAGCACGAACACGGTGAAGTGCGGCAGGAAGGAGGGCGGGGCCACGTGGCCGAGCCAGGCGAACAGCGCGGCCAGGCCCAGCCCGCCGGCAACGGTGGCCCACGGGCTGCCCGGGGCCGGCGCGGCGCCGTGTCCGTGGCCATGTCCGTGCGCAGCCGGCGCCGCAGGCACAGGGGCGGCTGCCGCCGCAGGCTTCTGCGCCGCGGGGGCGGCGGCCTTCGGCGCGGCAGCCGGGGAGGGCTCCTTGCGCGGCGGGGGGGGCAGCGTCTCGCCGCCGTGCGTCACCACCGCAGGGCGGATGACGT
>VGRA01000207.1 GCA_016875515.1 Deltaproteobacteria bacterium
GGGAGGTTGCTCCCGCCCACGAAGGAGGGCAGCAACCACGGCAGCGCGGCGACGAACGGGTTCTGCGCGTCCGTGCTGGGGAAGGCGCGCAGCGACCAGGGGGCGTTTTCCTTCAGGGCCAGCGCACCGAAGCCGCCGGTGAGCGTCCCCGCGGCCGCCCCCGGGGTGAACACGGTGGGCATCAGCACCGCCTGGAAGCTGCCGACGTCCGGGCTGGTGAAGTTGGCGTTGAGCGTCTTGCCCGCCACCACGCCGTAGACGAAGGCCGGGGCGTCCGCCGGCGGGGTGTAGTTGGCCGAGCCGGACAGCGTCACGCGCCCAAAGGTGAAGTCGCGCACCTGGGTGTCCCCCGCGCCGCAGGAGAGGGGCACGGCCCTGCCCTGGAAGTTCAGCGCCGCCCCGCCCGCCCCCAGCCCGGTCAGGATGGCCAGCGGCACGTAGCTGCCCGGCTCCAGGTTGGTGATGGCGTACGCGTACCCGGTGTCCGTGTCGTTGGTGAACACCTGGTAGCCGTTCTGCAGCTGCTGGAGCAGCGCGGCGGGGTTGGAGGCCCCCTGGCTCAGCGAGTCGAACGACAGCGCGGCAATTGACAGGCTCTGCCCCACCGGCGGCTGGTTGAAGGTGACGGTCCCGGTGAGCGTGCACAGCCCCTCCTCGGAGGCGGCGAGCAAGAGCTTCACCCCCTCGGCGCTGGCCTTGAACTCGTCCTTCGAGTCGATCTCCACGGTGACGGTGTCCGACAACAGGTCCAGCACCGGGGCGAAGGTGCCGTTGCCGTCCCGGTCTGCCCAGGCCCGCAGCCGGTGGGTGCCGTCCGACACGTTCTCGAACCGGAAGGGGAGGGCGCCCGCCGCGGAGGGGGTGCCCAACTCCACGGGCGTTTCCCGGTCCAGGGAGACCGCCACCTTCTTGCCCACCGCCACCGTGGCGAACACCACCTCGCCGGAGATGCTCCCGGGGGCCCCGCCCGCGCGCGTGTAGACCGCGGTGCCCGGCGTCTCCGCCAGCCCGTCCTGCGTGGACACGGCGTAGTAGCGCAGCGTGGTGGTGGCGGTGAGCTCCAGTCCCAGGGGAGACGGGCCGGACTTGCGCCCGGGGCCCTCCACGGCCGGGTCGCTGCCGTCCGTGGTCACGTAGACCGTGGCGGGCAGGTCCGAGGTCAGCGTCACGGTGACGCGGTCACTGAAGGGGCCCGGGTCCGGGGCCAACGTGGTGCGGGGCGGGGGGGGGACGCGGGTGTCCACCTTGGGCGGACCTCCGCACGCTGCGAGCCACAGCAGGACGGGGACGAGGGCGAGTGAGCGCATGGCGGGGCCCCTTATAACCTCCCCTGCCCCCGGCCGCTTTATGCTTCAGTCCCCGCCCGCCATGAACGCCCCCTGGGAGCAACTCACCCTTGCGCGGGACTTCCCCGTGCGCCGCTCGGAGCTCACCTGCCCGGGTGACTCGCTGAAGATGATGCAGAAGGCGGCCGCGTCCGACGCGGACGAAGTCATCTTCGACCTCGAGGACGCCGTGGCCGTCACCCGCAAGGAGGCCGCCCGGAAGAGCGTGGCCGAGGCGCTCTCCACGCTGGACTTCCGCGGCAAGCTGCGGGCCTTCCGCCCCAACGGCGTGCGGACGAAGTACTTCTACCGGGACGTCATTGACGTGCTGGAGGCGGCGGGGCGCTTCGTGGACGTGGTGGTGCTGCCCAAGGTGTACGGCGAGGAGGACGTGCTGTTCGCCGACCGGCTCATCACCCAGGTGGAGGAGGCGTGCGGGCTGCCGCCCGGGCGCATCCGGCTGGAGGTCCTCATTGAGTCCGCGCGCGCGGTGCTGCACGCCGAGGCCATTGCCACCTGCAGCCCGCGCATGGACTCGCTCATCTTCGGCGTGGCGGACTACGCGGGGGACGTGGGGGCGCGCACCTTCAAGGGGAACCCGGGGCAGCTGTTCCACTACCCGCGGGCCCACCTGGTGGCCGCCGCGCGTGCCGCCGGCATTGCGGCCATTGACGCGGTGACGGTGCAGTTCCGGGACCTCGCCCAGGTGCGCGCGGACGCAGAGGACGGGGCGGCGCTGGGGTTCGACGGCAAGTGGGCCATCCACCCGTCCCACCTGGCACCCATCCACACCGCCTACACCCCCACGCGACAAGAGCTGGAGCGCAGCCTCTCCGTCATGGAGGCCTACGCGCGGGCGGACCGCGCGCAGGGGCGGGGGGCCATTGTCCTGGGGGACGAGATGATCGACGCGGCCTCGCTCCGCGTGGAGTGGAGGAAGCTGTCCGTGGCCCGCAAGGCGGGGTTGCTGGGGGAGGATGGCCGCTTGTTGCCGCCCGCCCCGTCCGCCGGCGCGGTTCCGTCCGAGGGGTGAGAGCGGTATACCCGCCGCCCCATGTCCGTCTTCCGCCCCGTCCGCGCCCACCGCCCCGCTGCGGACTCTGCGCGGCACCTCGCCGCCCCCGAGCTGGACGCCGCCACCCTGCGCGCCTGGCGCGCCGAGGGCCGCTTCTCCCCCGAGGCGGAGGCCACCTTCTACGTCTACCAACTGCGGCAGGCGGGCCACGAGCAGCGCGGCGTGGTGGGCGCCGCGTCCGTGGAGGCGCTGGACCGCCGGCGCATCCGCCGGCTCGAAGCCCCGCGCGAGGTGGCCGAGGAGGAGGAGGCCCGCAAGCTGGAAGAGGCCGGGGCGGTGCGGGGGCTGGTGACGCTGACCTACGCGGCGTCGCCCGCGGTGGAGGAGGCGCTGGAGAGCGTCACCCGCTTCGAGCCCGAGTACGACTTCATCAGCCAGGCCGGCGTGCAGCACACCTTCTGGACGGCGCGGGGCGAGGCGGTGGGGCGGCTGACCCGGGCCATGGACGAGGTGCCCTTCTTCTACGTGGTGGACCGGCCGGAACTGGCCGGGGCCGCCTCCCGCGTGCAGAAGCGCCGCCGCGAGCGCCGCAGCGTGGGGCCCCACGACTGGTTCCTCGCGCACGCCGTGCCGGACAGCTCGCTGCGCGCGCTGCCGGTGCACCGGGTGGCGCTGGCGCTGGGCGGCATGCTGCCCGCCACGCTGCTGGAGAAGCTGGGCTGGGCCTTCCACGTGGAGCCGGTGGCGGACGGGCGCCCCGCCGCGCCTGGCCACTTCGGCCTGTACGTGGAGGGGCGCTGGTACCGGCTGGAGCCGCGCGAGGAGGTGCTCCCGTCCGCCGTGGCGGCGCGGGTGGACGCGGCGCTCCTGCAGAAGCTGGTGGTGGGGCCGCTGCTGGGGGTGCGTGAGCCGCTGGACAGCCCGCTGCTGGAGTCCGTGGCTGGGGACCGGGACATCCCGGGGCTGCAGCGCAAGGTGGACGAGGGGGCCGCGCGCGCGGTGCTCCTCCTGCACCCGCCCTCCGTCCCGTCCCTGCTGGCCGCGGCGGACGCCGGCCACGTCCTGCCGCCCGGCAGCTTCCGCGTGGACCCGCAGCCGCTCGCCGGGCTGGCCCTGCACGTCCTGGATTGAACCTGCCGCTTCACCCGGAGGCCCCGCCTGCCCATGCGCGTCATCAACTTCAACGCCGGTCCCGCCGCGCTGCCGCTGCCCGTGCTGGAGCGCACCCGGGACGAACTGCTGGACTTCCGCGGCACCGGGATGTCCATCCTGGAGATGAGCCACCGCGGCGCGGACTTCGAGTCGGTGCTCGGGGACGCGGTGGTGCGCCTGCGGCGGCTGCTGCAGCTGCCAGGCACCCACGAGGTGCTCTTCATGCAGGGTGGGGCCTCCCTCCAGTTCGCCCTGGTGCCGCTCAACTTCCTGCCCGCCGGGGCAGGGGCGGACTACGTGGTGACGGGGGCGTGGGGCGAGAAGGCGCTGAAGGAGGCGCAGGCGGTGGGGCGGGCGCGCGCCGCGTTGAACTGCAAGCAGGACGGGGCGTTCCGCCGCGTGCCGGGCCCCGGTGAGCTGCAGCTGGATCCTGCCGCGGCGTACGTCCACCTCACCTCCAACGAGACCATTGACGGCGTTCAGTTCCACGACTTTCCGCCGGCGGGCGGCGTCCCGGCCGTCTGCGACATGAGCTCGGACTTCCTCTGGCGGCCGGTGGACCTCTCGCCCTTCTCCCTGGTGTACGCCGGGGCGCAGAAGAACGTGGGCCCCTCGGGGCTGGTGGTGGTGGTGGCTCGCAAGGAGTTCCTCGCGCGCGGCCGCAAGGATCTCCCCGCCATCCTCCGCTACGGCACGCACGCCGAGGCCGGCTCGCTCTACAACACGCCCAACACCTTCGGCATCTACCTGGTGCGGCACGTCCTGGAGTGGCTGGAGGGAGAAGGTGGCCTCTCCGCCATGGAAGCGCGCAACCGCGCCAAGGCCGCTGCCGTGTACGGGGCGGTGGACGGCTCGGGGGGCTTCTACCGGTGCCCGGTGGAGACGGCCTCGCGCTCGGTGATGAACCCGGTGTTCCGCACGCCCTCCGAGGCGCTGGACGCGGCGTTCGTCCAGGGGGCGAAGGCGGCGGGCATGGTGGGGCTCAAGGGGCACCGCGCGGTGGGCGGAATCCGCGCGTCCCTCTACAACGCCGTCTCCCTAGAGGATGCGCGCGCCCTCGCCGGCTTCATGGAGGCGTTCGCCCGCCAGCACGGCTGAACGGCCGTGGGCGGACGGGGCGGCAGGGAAGTTGACCCCGGGCGGCGGCCGCGGCTACGTCCCCGAGCCCATGAAAACGTCCCTCTTGTCTTTCCTGCTGCTGCTCGCCGCTTGCAAGACAGCCGCGCCCGTCCCGGACAAGGCCGCCGTCGCCACGCCGCCGCCTGACACCCGCACCTGGACCTACGAGGGGGCCATGCCGGCCGGGCTGGACGAGGCGGCGCTGGACGGCACCGTCAGCCCCTGCGAGGACTTCTACCAGTACGCCTGCGGTGGCTGGATGAAGGCCACCACCATCCCCGAGGACCGCGCGCGCTATTCGCGCGGGTTCGACCGGATCGTTGACCAGAACGAGCTCACGCTGAAGGAGCTGCTCGAGGGGTTGGCTGCCAACCCCGGGCGCAGCAAGATCCCCTACGCCAAGGCGCTGGGTGAATTCTACGGCTCGTGCATGGACGAGGCGTCGCTCGAGAAGTCGGAGAAGGAGCTGAAGGGGCTGCTCGCCAGGTTCAGCGTCAAGACGTCAGCGGACGTGCCGCGCGCCGTCGGGCAGATGCACAAGGCCGGCATGGCGCCCCTGCTCGGGTTCGGCTCCGACAACGACCTCAAGGACTCCACCCAGGTCATCGGCGTGCTGGACCAGGGTGGGCTGGGCCTTCCCGACCGCGAGTACTACCTGGCGAGCGAGGGAAAGAAGAAGGAGGTGCGGGAGGCCTACGTTGCCCACGTGGGGCGCGTCTTCCGGCTGCTGGGGCGCAAGGACGAGGGGGCGGACGCGGCCTCCGCGAACGTGCTCGCGCTCGAGACGCGCCTTGCCCAGGCCTCCATGGACCGCGTGGCGCGCCGGGACCCGAAGAACCGGGACCACCGGCTTGAACTCGTGGGGCTGCAGAAGGAGGCCCCGGGCTTCGACTGGGCCACGCTGCTGCGCGAGATGGGCGCCGCGAAGGTGACTGCCATCAACGTGACCCACGTCCCGTTTGCCAAGGAGCTGGAGGCGCTGGTGAAGG
>VGRA01000208.1 GCA_016875515.1 Deltaproteobacteria bacterium
TGAAACGAGGGACGCGAGGAACCGGTCCCTGGTCCCTCGCGCAGGCGGCGGAGAAGAGATGTCGGAGGCCCGGTGTGGTTCGGAGGGAGGGTGTGGGGCAGCCGGGCCCTGGCCAGCCGGCGCAACCCGGGGCGAAGGGCTCGCACCCGCCCGGTACGGGACGGGGGGGGGAACGGGTCCACAGGGCCTGTTGAACCCGACCGGTCGACCCTGTTCCACGTGGAACACGGTCCCCGGCGGCGCCTTTGCTTGGGGGGGGGCCGCGGACGCCGTGCAGGGAGTTGGACGCCCGGGGCCCCGTCTTGTGGCTGCTCCAGGCGTCCCGGATGTCTTGGTGACGTGGAAGGAGCGGGTGGTTTGGGGGATCCGGCGTGGCTCGAGGCGAATGCACGGCGGTACCCGGGGTGCTGAGGGCTGCGAGTGGGGCATGGCGCCCGCGGCAATCCCCGGTACACGCGGTGACAGGACGTCTGGCCAGTCCGAGGATCCGTGGGACACCCAGCCCTCGATCCACGTCGAATGCTGCGTCGGCTTGGAGCAGGCAACGTCGCCAGGCGTGCCCGGCGCGTCACCCGGTCGGTCGCTCAAGGACAGGGACACCGGGGCCACTGCTCCTCGGGCAACACGCCGTTCGGCCGGGTACGCCAGGGGGACGTCCGCTCTGGCCGCGACGACCGGTGGGTGCGGAGCACGGCAGCCGGGGCCAGCCCGAAGAGGACCGGCAGGGCGGCGCGGTCGCCTGGGCGGTGGGACTGCGGACGGGCCCCGTTCCACGTGGAACATGGCCTTCGGCCGGGTACGCCGGCAGGAGAACCAATCCTCACGGTGAAGGGCTGTTCACCCAACGAACGGGCGCTGGAGCCAATCCAGGCATGCCGCGCAAGGTGGTGCGTCCAGACGCGGGGCGAGGCGCACTGGGCGAGCCCGGTGCTTGCGGGACGGGAGCCCCGTGGCACCTGGTTTCACGTGGAACATCGCACTGGGGCCGGGCGCACCGGGCGGAGCAACCATCTCAGGGGCGGTGCACTCAACGAGCGCCCGATGGATCCAGTCCAGGGGCGCCGAGCAGGGTGGCGGGACCAGCGGAGGGGTGGGGGACGACGGGTTGGCGCGGTTCCTTCGGGACGGTCACTCCGAGCGAAGCCTTACACGGGAAACACGGTCTTCGGCCGGCCACCCCGGGAGGAGGACCCACGGAGAACTCCCGGAATCAGCCCGGGCGTACACGGACGCCCAGCGCATTGCCAACTCGGTGCAAGGTGAACAGGTCCCAATTGGGAGCGCCTGCCAGCACCCCGCACCCCGGCGGGGTGGAACTGCAGGGAGGCAGGAAAGCCGCGAACCCCGGGCCGCGAAGGCGAACAAACCGGACCCCCAAACGGGGCCCTCCCGGTTCGGCAATCCTCCGCCGCTGATCCAGAAGGTGCCGTCCGCGGAGACCCAGTTCCGGGTGGACCGGCTGGGAATGACGTGGGAGGGGGCTCCCAGCAGCCCGGCGACGCGCGCACTGCGAGGGCCCGTCCATTCTAGCAGGTGCGGAAGGGGCCCCACGCACCGCGGGAGTTCCACCGGGTCTGCCGGCCAGGCCCCCCCGGCCGCCTGTCAGGGTGCCGCAAAACAGCCCCGCTGGCAGGGAGGGGCCGGTTGCCCGGGACGGAACCGGCGTGGTACTTGCGCCTGCCGTATTCCGGAGGAGCCGTGGCCCGAGTCATCTGCATCTCCAACCAGAAGGGGGGCGTGGGCAAGACGACCACTGCCATCAACCTCGCCGCGTCGCTCGCCTCCGCGGAGCGGCGGACGCTGCTCGTGGACCTGGATCCCCAGGGAAACGCGGGCAGCGGGCTGGGGTTGAGGCGGGACGCGCTCGCGGGCACGGTGTACGAGGCGTTGCTGGAGGGCCGCCCGCTGGCGGAATTGGTCCACCCCACGGAGCTGCGCTTCCTGCAGGTCATCCCTGCCACGCCGGACCTCACCGGGGCGGAGGTGGAGCTGGTGGGCATGGAGCGCCGCGAGTTCAGGCTCAAGGAGGCGCTCGCGCCCATTCGGCGGAAGTACGACTACATCGTGGTGGACTGCCCACCGTCGCTTGGGCTGCTCACGTTGAACGCTCTTGCAGCGGCAGACTCCGTGCTCATCCCGTTGCAGTGCGAGTACTACGCCCTGGAGGGGCTTTCGCAGCTGGTGCACACCCTGGAGTTGGTGAGGCAGGGGCTCAACCCCGGGCTTCAGACCGAGGGCATCCTCCTCACCATGTTCGACCCGCGGGCCAACATCTCCCACCAGGTGGCGGAGGAGGTGCGCACCCACTTCAAGCAGCTGGTGTTCAAGGCGGTGGTGCCGCGGAACGTGCGGCTGTCGGAGAGTCCCAGCCACGGCAAGCCCATCCTCCTGTATGACCTGAAGAGCAAGGGATGCGAGGCGTACCTCGCGCTCGGGCGCGAGGTGCTGAGGCGCGAGAAGCGCGCGGCCCGGGTGGCGTGAGAGGAGAGGGAGGCATGGTGGGACAGGACAAGAAGCGCGTTCTCGGGCGCGGACTCGCAGCGCTGCTGCCGGCGGCACCGCCCCCGGTGACGGCGGCCCAGGCGCAGCAGGTCCCGGCGCGCGCAGAGGGGCGCGGCGGCGGCGTCCTCCACCTGCCGGTGGAGGCCATCCGGCGCGACGGACGCAACCCGCGCAAGCACTTTGACGAGCAGAGGCTCAAGGAACTGGCGGACTCCATCCGCGCGCAGGGCGTGCTGCAGCCGGTGCTGGTGCGGCGGGACGGCGGCGGTTTCCGCCTCATCGCCGGGGAGCGGCGGTGGCGGGCGGCGCAGCTGGCGGGGTTGAAGGAGATACCCGCGCTCCTGCGCGAGGCCACCGAGCGCGAGGCGTTCGAGCTGGCGCTGGTGGAGAACCTGCAGCGGGCGGACCTGGACCCCATTGAGGAGGCGTGGGGCTTCCAGCAGCTGATGGACGAGTTCAAGCTGACCCAGGATCAGGTCAGCCAGCGGGTGGGCCGGGACCGGTCCTCGGTGGCCAACGCGCTGCGGCTGCTGTCCCTGCCGGACGCGGTGAAGGACATGTTGCGCGACGGCAGCCTGAGCATGGGCCACGCCCGTGCGCTGCTGGGCGTGCCGAAAATCCCGGAGCTGGTGGCCCTGGCGAAGCGGGTGGCAGACGGCGAGCTGTCCGTGCGGGAGACCGAGGCGATGGTGAAGGAGCGCCGGGAAGGGAAGGGCGGAGCGGACGGCAAGAAGAAGCCCGGACCCACCCAGGCGGCGCGGGAGCTGGTGGAGAACCTTCAGCGGCGCCTGGGGACAAAGGTGCGTTTGAAGGACCGGGGAGGGAAGGGAACGCTGGAGGTGGACTACTTCAGCTACGCGGACCTCGAGCGCATCTGCAACCTCATCAAGCGGTAGGCCCGCCCACGGTGGCGGGGAAAGGCAGGAGAGCGGGACATGGCACTGTTGAAGCGGGACGAGGAGCCGGTGATGCAGCGGGGCGGCGGAGAGCTCAACGCGCTGCTCGGGCGTGGCAGCACCTTCGAGGGCAAGCTGACGTTCGAGGGGCAGGTCCGCATTGACGGGCGTTTCGTGGGGCAGGTGTTGACCCGGGACACGCTCGTGGTGGGCGAGGGTGGCCAGGTGCAGGCAGACATCAGCGCCGGGACGGTCATCATCTCGGGGCACGTGGAGGGCACCATCGTGGCCACGCAGCTCGTGCAGCTGGGCGCCACCGCGCGGGTGAAGGGCAACGTGGAGACGCCCATGCTGGCGGTGGACAAGGGGGCGCAGTTCAACGGCGCGCTGAAGATGGAGACGGCGCGCCCGGCGGCCCAGTCCGCGGCGGCGCCGGTGGTGTCGCTCGCGGCAGACCTCCGCGGTCGCTAGCCGGAGCGGGGGCGTGCAAGGACGTTCCATGATTCGCACCGCCGCGGTGGCGCTCGTGTGCGCCGGCGCCTGCCGCGGCTCGCCCGGGGTGGACGGTGCGCCCGCACCCGCGGCGGCAGGTGGCGCGCCGGCCGGGCGGGTGGTGGTACACATCAGGATGCTGCCGGAGGGGTGGCGCGCGGACTCCATCTCCCCGAGCGTGATGCTCGCCGGGCCGGCGGGGCGGCCGGTGCTGCGGGTGGAGGCGTTTCCGGGGAAGGGGGCGGAATTGCCCACGGCGGTGGACCTGGAGGGCGCGTTCTCCCGTGCCCTGCCGGGCGCGGCGGTGCGGCGCATCCCCGGGGGCGAGGAGCGGCCGGACTTCGTGGCGGTGCGGCTGGAGTTGCAGCGGCTGCCAGACGGCGGGACGGGGGGCTCGCGGGACGTGCTGCTGGGGGCCCGCCGGGTTGGGAGGGACCTGTACCTGTGCGCCACCGAGCCCGGCGCGAGTGACCCGGAGATGGACGACGCGCAGGAGGCCTGTCGGGACTTCACCGTTCCATGAGGCGCGCTGTCCGAACCGCGGCCGGTTGTGGCCGGGCCGGTGGCCGCGCGGGTGCGTGACGTCCAGGCGGCGTCGCTGACCCCGCAGTTCGCCCCGTTGGCTGCCTGCTGGAACAGTGGGTGCGGGGCTGCCCTGACCTCGAGCCGCATCCGACGGTGATGGGCATGTTCCCTGTGCTCGCACGCCCAGGGGGCAGCGGGAACCGGACGGGCGGGCCGTTCCGCATCGGCGCCGGCACGAAGCGGGCGGGGGCGGTGGGCCCCCGTGCTCGAGCCGGTCTCGTCGGGAGCATCCCGCAGCGTGCCGGGCCCGGGGAGAGGGGCCAGCGCAGGACGCGCGCTCCCGGGATGCAAACTCCGCCAGAAACACGACGGGGGCGCCCGTCTCCGGTGCGCCCCCGCGTGGGTGCCAGGCGTGTGCCCGCCCCGGGCTAGGAGATGTACAGGCCGGAGTAGAACTTCTGGAAGTCCTTCATGGGGATGCGGAAGTTGCCGTCGTCCGGGCCGTTGCCGGAGGGCTCCACCTCGCCCCACGGGTTGCGCAGGTGGACGTAGCGCACGCCGTTCTCCTCGGAGGTGCCGGTGATGGAGTAGGCGTGGTTCGCGTACATGCCGGAGCCGGTGTACAGCGGCTTCTGCTCCTCGCCGTGGGTGCCGGCGGCCACCGACTTGCCGGAGGCGAGCGCGGTCTTCACCTGGTTGAAGAGGGTCTGCTCGTTGGCAGAGGGGGAGACCCAGCCGTAGCTGGCGCGGCGGCCGGTCAGCGCGGCCATCACCTCGCCGGTGGCCCCGCCGTGGCCGATGTTCTCGTAGCCGCCCTTCCACTGGGCGTAGGCCTTCTCCATGAGCGGCACCCACAGCTCCGAGCGGTCCTTGCCCTTGCCGTAGTTGAGGCCGCCCCAGCGGGTGGGCAGCTGCCCGTCCACCGTGATGTTCACCGGGGTGGCGCTGGCGCTGCCGTAGGAGGTCTGGAAGAAACGGACCGTGTAGGTGCCGTCGCCGTTGTCCTTGATGGCGTCCTGGATGGCCTTGGGGCTCTGCGCCGCCACGGAGGAGAAGGCGGCCACCAGGTAGCAGTTGCCAATCATCCCTTGCACCACGTCGTCCTTGCTGACGCCACCCACGAACAGCTGGCCCTTCACCCACTCGTACTTGAGGTTGGTGTCGTCCTTCATGACGGCCGGGTC
>VGRA01000209.1 GCA_016875515.1 Deltaproteobacteria bacterium
CGGGCGAGTACCTGGTCTCCTCCGGGTGGACGAAGCCGGGGCGCATTGCCATCAACGGCGGGAGCAACGGCGGGCTGCTCATGGGCGCGGCGGTGGCGCAGCGGCCGGACCTGTGGGGCGCGGTGGTGTGCGCGGTGCCGCTGCTGGACATGGTGCGGTACCACCTCTTCGGCAGCGGCCGGACGTGGATCCCCGAGTACGGCTCGGCCGAGGACGCGGCGCAGTTCAAGACGCTGCACGCCTACTCGCCGTACCACCGGCTGGTAGAGGGCACCGCCTACCCGGCGTTCCTGATGATGTCCTCGGACCACGACGACCGCGTGGACCCGCTGCATGCCCGCAAGTTCGTGGCCGCCCTGCGCGCCGCAGACAGCACCCCGGGGGACACGCTGCTGCGCATCGAGGCCAACGCCGGCCACGGCGGGGCGGATCAGGTGGGCAAGGCCATCCTGGCCAGCACGGACATGTACGCCTTCCTGATGGCGAAGATGGGGATGGAGCCGAAGTAGGCGCGGTGCAGGCGCCGTCCAGCGGCCCGGAAACCGTCCCGGCCGCTGGACGGAAGCGGTTACGCGGAGTCTGCGGAGGGCTGGAGAAGGCCTGCCAGGGGCCGCCGTTCAGCCTGGCAGCCACCGCCAGGACCGAACGGATGGCACGCCCCCCATGGCAGGACCGCGGGCCGTGCTGCCCGCACGGGCGGTTGACGCCATGGACGGCAGGGGCCGAGGCATCACCGGCCCAGCCGGCGAGGCCGACCGGTTGTGAGCCCCTCAAAGGCCGACCATGGCTGCAAGCGACCCCCAGCGAAACCTGGAAGCCGGGAGGCAGGCGCCAGCCGGATGCGCACCCAGCCCGTGAGCCTGTTCAGATGCAGCTGCCGCTCACGCAGGACGTGCCCCCCGTACACTGGACGCCACAGCCACCGCAGTAGTTGACGTCATTGAGATTGTAGACCTCACACCCGTCCGCCATGTCGAAGTTGCAGTTGCTGAAGCCGGCCTTGCAGCTCTGGACACAGCCGAACTGGCTGCACCCGGGCACGGTGGTCATGCTCCCGCTGCAGACGTTCCCGCAGCTGTTGCAGTTGTTGATGTCCGAGCCGGTGTCTACACACGAACTGCCACACAGGGTGTACCCCGTGTCGCAGGCGCAGGCGGAAGGCGCCCCATTGCAGGCGAAATTTTACTCGATCGAGCAGCTGGCCGAGCACCCGTCCCCGGCGGTGCTGTTGCCGTCGTCGCACGCCTCGGCGCCGGCGACGATGCCGTCCCCGCAGGTGGTGGCGCAGCCCGAGCCGGCCGGGCAGCTCCAGCCGGTCTCCACGCCGCAGCTGCTGGAGCAGCCGTCCCCGTCCGTGGTGTTGCCGTCGTCGCACCCCTCGGTGCCGACCTTGATGCCATCACCGCAGGTGGTGGAACACAGGGACTTGCCTGAGACCTGCACGTAGTTGCAGCTCCAGCCGGACTCCACCTGGCAGCTGGAGGAGCAGCCGTCCCCGTTGCTGAGGTTGATGTCATCGCAGCCCTCCGTGCCGGCCACCACGCCGTCCGCACACACCGTGGCGCAGGACTGGTTGGGCGGGCAGGACCAGCCCTGCTCGATGAGGCAGGCGTCCGAGCAGCCATCTCCGTTGTTGGTGTTGCCGTCGTCGCACTGCTCCGAGCCGGACTTGATGAGCAAGTCGCCGCAGCTGCTGGCCACGCACTGGCCCTGGGCGTCACACACCGCGCCCCCGGGCAGGCTGCACGTTGCACCCGAGGAGACTGGCGAGGTACCCGGCACGCCCGCGTTGCAGGCGGGGACCAGGCAATCCACGAGGCTCCCGTCCAGCGGTTTGTCCGAGTCGTCCGTGACGAGCCGCGTCCCGCCGCTGCCGTTGCACACCGGCTGGTGGCAGTCCCCGGTGGTGGTGTCCTGGATGGAGGTGCCGTCTGCCGAGTAGCTGCAGGCGCCGACGTTGCAGGCCGAGCAGGCCGCCACGCCGCAGTCCGTGGCCGAGCTGCACGCCGTGCAGGTGTTGCCGCTGCAGAAGCCGCTGGTGCAGTCGCCGCCGCCGGCGCACGCCTTCCCGTTGGCGCAGTCCGCGCATGCCCCGCCGCCGCAGTCCACGTCCGTCTCCGTGCCGTTCTTCACCGAGTCGTTGCACGCCGGGGCCTGGCACACCTTGGGCGTCCCGCTGCACACGCCGGTGGCACAGTCCGTCCCCTGAAGGCACGTCACGCCCTGCGCGCACTTCGTCCCGCAGCTCCCGCCGCAGTCGGTGCCCGTCTCGGTGCCGTTCTTCACCCCGTCCTGGCACGTGGGCGCCGTGCAGGCGCCGGCGGTGCAGATGACCGACGCGCAGTCGGCGTCCTGGCCGCACGCCTTGCCCGCGCCGCATGCAGCGCAGGCGCCGCCGCCGCAGTTGAGGTCCGTCTCGGAGCCGTTCGTCACCCCGTCCGTGCAGCTCGCCGCGACGCACACGTTCCCGGCGCACACCCCGGACTGGCAGTCCGTCCCCGCCGTGCAGGCCTTCCCGTCCGCGCAGTCCGCACAGCTCCCGCCGCAATCCAGCGCGGACTCGCTGCCGTTCTTCACCCCGTCCGAGCAGGTGGCCGCCGCGCACACCTGTGCACTGCAAACCCCGGAGACGCAGTCCCCGCCGCCCGCGCACACCTTGCCGTCCGCGCAGTCGCCGCAGGTGGGCCCGCCGCAGTCCAGGTCCGACTCGCCGCCGTTCTGCACCCCGTCCGTGCAGGAGGGCGCTGCGCACACCTCGCCCACGCACTTGCCGGAGGTGCAGTCCGCGTCCACCGCGCAGCCCTTGCCCACCGCGCAGTCCGCGGCGCAGCTGCCGCCGCAGTCCACGTCCGTCTCGGTGCCGTTCTCCTGCCCGTCCGGGCAGGTGGGCGCGGCGCACACCTGGGCGGTGCACACCTTCGAGGCGCAGTCGTTGCCCGCCCGGCAGGCCTCGCCGTCCGCGCAGCCGCCGCAGCTGCCACCGCAGTCCACGTCCGCCTCGTTGCCGTTCTTCACCCCGTCCGTACAGGCCGGCGCCGCGCAGGTGTTGCCGCTCCCGCACACCCCGGAGGCGCAGTCCGAGCCCGCGCCGCACCCCTGCCCTGCCGTGCAGTCCGCGCACGTCCCGCCGCCGCAGTCCACGTCCGTCTCGTCCGCGTTCTCCACCCCGTCGGTGCAGTCCGGGGGGACGCAGGTGCCGGAGGCACACGTGCCCACCGCGCAGTCCCCGTTCACCTTGCACGTGCCCCCCAGCGCACAGCCCGCGCACCCGCCGCCGCAGTCCACGCCCGTCTCCGCCCCGTTCTTCGCGCCGTCCGTGCAGGTGGGCGCCGCGCAGGCACCCGCCGTGCACACCGAGGAGGCGCAGTCCGCGCCGGCGCCGCAGGCGGTCCCGGCCGCACAGCCCGCGCAGGTGCCACCGCCACAGTCCACCGCAAGCTCTGCGCCGTTCTTCACCCCGTCACCGCAGGAGGGGGCGGCGCACAGCCCCAGCCAGCACACCCCGGAGCCGCAGTCCGCACCCGCCTTGCAGCCCAGGCCGTAGCCGCAGCTCCCGCAGCTGCCGCCGCAGTCCGTCCCCGTCTCCGTGCCGTTCCTCACCCCGTCCGTGCAGGTGGGCGCGGCGCAGCTGCCCGAGCTGCAGCGCCCGGAGGCGCAGTCCCCGTTGGCCGCGCAGGCCTGGCCGTCCGCGCACCCGAGGCAGTCCGGGCCGCCGCAGTCCACGGCCGTCTCGCCGAGGTTCTTCTGGCCGTCCGAGCAGGAGGGCAGCACGCAGGTGCCGCCCACGCAGGTGTTGCCGGTGCAGTCCGCGGCGGAGGTGCAGGCCTGCCCGTTGGCACACCGGCCGCAGGTGCCGCCGCCACAGTCCGTGCCCGTCTCGGCGCCGTTCTTCACCCCGTCCGAGCAGGTGGGCGCGGCACACGCGTTGCCCGCGCAGACCCCGGAGACGCAGTCGGAGGCCTTGCCGCAGCTGACGCCATCCCCGCAACGGGCCTCGCACGGCCCGCCGCAGTCCGGCCCCGCCTCATTCCCGTTCTTCGCCCCATCCGAGCAGGACGGCGCGGCGCAGCCCGCGCCGGTTGCCGGACCACACGTGCTGCCTGCGTCTTCCACGGGCGCCGGCTGGGTGTTGTTCTGTGGACAGCCCTGCAGCAGCAGGGCGGCGAAGGCCAGTGGCAGCACGCGACGCATGGACATGGATTCCCTTTGAGATAGATGCATTAGGCTCGGCGTTCTAGCGCACGACGGGCCCGCGAGGGATGCTCTTGGCCATGCGCGCGTGGCTTGCCTGCCTGGGGCTGACCGGCTGCCTGGGTCTGGCGGGAGAGCTGCCTCGGACTGCCGACGGCGGGGCGTCCTCCACCATGGACGCGGGGGCTGCAGACGCCGGGCACCCGGCCGACGCGGGGCCACCGCTGCCGGAAGACGGAGGGAGCCCGAAGGTCCCTCCCGTCTGGGTCACCGGCTACTTCGCCGGCTGGATGCACCCCACCCTGCCGGTCTCCGATGTGGACTTCGGCGCGGTCACCCACCTCGCCCACTTCTCCTACCTTCCGAGGGAGGACGGCACGCTGGACACCACCTCGCTGGGGCTGACGCCCGAGCGCAGCCGGGAGGTGGTGGCCGCAGCCCACGGCGCCGGCAAGAAGGTGCTGCTCGTCTTGGGCGGCGCCTGGTCCCGGGACGCCTTCCGCGGCGCCATGGCCCCCGCGCACGTGGACGCCTTCGTCGGCCGCATCGTCTCCGCGGTCTCCGGGCCCGGGTACGACGGCGTGGATGTGGACATGGAGCCGGTGAAGGACGAGGACGCGCCCCTGTTCGTCCCGTTCGTCCAGAAGCTGCGGGCGGGGCTGGACGCGGCCGCCCCCGGGCTGCTGCTCACCGCCGCGGTGGACTGGAACGCCGCCTCGTTCGGTCCTGTCCTGCCGCACTTCGACCAGCTGAACCTCATGACGTACGACCTGGCCGGCGCGTGGCCGGGCTGGGAGACCTGGCACAACACGCCGCTGCGCAACGGCGGGCTCGCGTTCGCCTCCACCGGGGAGCCGTTGCCGTCCGTGGAGACGCAGGTGGCGCGGGCACTCGCGGGGGGCGCGCCGCGCGCGAAGCTGGGGGTGGGCATCTCCTTCTACGTCTACGTCTGGAACGGGGTGAGCGGCCCCAACCAGCCGCTGGACGGGGTGACGGTGGAGATGAACAAGCCGTGGTCCTGGATGATGGACGCGCTGTACGCGCCGTCCGCTTACCGCTGGCACGACGGAGTGGACGCGCCGTACCTCTCGCTCGGCACCGGGAGCACCGCGCGCTTCGTCAGCTTCGACGACGCGCAGAGCATCTCGCGCAAGCTCGCGTGGGTGCGGGAGCAGGGGCTCGGCGGCGTCATCCTGTGGGAGCTGGGCGGCGGCTACCGCGCGGGGGAACCGGCGGGCCAGCGAGACGGCTTGTTGCAGGCGGTCAAGGCCGCTGCCTTCCCCCCATGAGCGGTGCCGGTCACCGCTCCGAGTTGGTCTCGAAGTTCCAGCGGACGATGTTCACCTTGCTGCGCTGGACGTCCAGGTCCAGGTCCCGCACCTGCCGGAGCTCCGCGCAGGTG
>VGRA01000210.1 GCA_016875515.1 Deltaproteobacteria bacterium
GCCGGTGCGCGATCCGGCTGAGCTGGGGATCCGCGCGCGGGTTGAGCGCCGTCAGGGGCTGCGGCTCCGTCTCAAGCACGCACTGCCAGAGCTCGTACGGGGACTTCGCGTCGAACGGCGTCTTGCCGCCGAGCAGCTCGTACAGGATGACGCCCAGGGAGTAGAGGTCTGCGCGCCCGTCCAGCTTCTCGCCGAGGATCTGCTCCGGGGCCATGTACCGGAACGTGCCCACCAGCCGCCCGTCTGCAGTCACCGCGGCGTCGTCCGCGAGGAACTTGGCCAGGCCGAAGTCCATCAGCCGCACCACCCGGTCCTGGTCCACCATGACGTTGGTGGGCTTGAGATCCCGGTGCACGAGCCCATGGCCGTGGATGTACGCGAGCGCGTCGCACAGCTGCACGACCACGTCCTTCAGGCGCGCCACCCGTTCCGGGCGGTTGAGCTGCTCCAGCGTCTCGGCGGGGGCCATCTCTCCAATGGGGTGCTCGCGGGTGAGCCGGGCCTCGGCGGGCACCTCCTCCATCCCGTCCACGTCTGCGGCGGTGTCCGGCTCGTCCGCCTCGTCCGCCAGCTGGCGCACCCGCTCCGGCCCCTGGCCCCACGAGATCTCCTCCGACGGGGCCTCGCCGCCAAAGGCGGACAGGCCGAAGGGGCGCCCGCCGTCCCCGGAGGCGTCCTCGTCCCAGCTGTCGTCCTCCGGGCGGCCGGGGAGCAGCTCCAGCCCATGCCGGGCGTGGCCGTCCGCGGACTGGCTGCTCCAGAGTTCCTCGCCGGAGAGGGACAGGTGGCTGCGCAGCGTCAGGCCTTCCACCAGCTCCATGGCCAGGTAGGGGTAGCCCTGGAAGACGCCGGTGTCGAAGACGCGCACCACGTTGGGGTGGGACAGGTCCTGCAGCGTCTCGAACTCGCGGGCGAGCCGGCGCGCGGCGCGCGGATCCAGCGCGGGGCCGGTGGACAGGAGCTTCAGCGCCACCGGGTCCCCAGTGCGGCGGTCCAACGCCCGGTAGACGGTGCCCACGCCCCCGCTCCCTAGGGTCTCCAGCACGCGGTAGGGCCCTATCATCCGGGGAGCCATGGACGGGGCCGGATGCTAGACCTATAAGGCCGCACTTCCAATGCCCCAGGCCCCCCAGACACTGGAGCTGCTCGAGCAGGAGGTTCGGTTGCACCCGGTCCCCGCGCACGTGGCCATCATCATGGATGGGAACGGGCGCTGGGCGGAGGCGCGGGGGCGCTCGCGCGTGGAGGGGCACCGGGAGGGCAGCCTGAGCGTGCGGGACGTGACGCGCTGCGCGCGGCGGGTGGGCATCAAGGCGCTGACGCTGTACGCCTTCTCCGCCCAGAACTGGGCCCGTCCGCTGACCGAGGTCCACGCGCTGATGGACCTGCTGCGCGAGTACCTGGAGTCCGAGCGCGCGGAGATCCTGGAGAACGGCATCCGGCTGCACGCCGTGGGGGACCTGGACCGGCTGCCCGGCAGCGTGCGCGGGCCGCTCGAGCGGCTGCGGGCAGACAGCGCGGCCAACACCGGGATGCTGCTCACGCTGGCGCTGTCCTACGGCGGCCAGGAGGAGCTGGTGGACGCGGCTCGCCGGCTCGCGGAGAAGGTGCGGGCAGGGAAGCTGGAGCCCTCCCGGCTGGACGCCGCGGCGTTCCACGCCGAGCTCCCCACGGCGCTGCTGCCGCAGGTGGACCTGCTCATCCGCACCTCCGGCGAGCAGCGGACAAGTAATTTCCTGCCGTGGCAGTTGGCCTACGCGGAGCTGCTGTTCGTGGACACGCCCTGGCCCGAGTTCCGGGCGCAGGACCTGGTGCGCTGCCTGCGCGGGTACCAGGGGCGGGAGCGGCGGTTCGGGCTCACGGGCGCCCAGGTGCGGAGTGAAAGGGTTCCCCCGGCGTGACGGAGAAGAACAAGAACCTCGTGGCCCGGGTGGTCTCCGCGCTCGCGGCGCTGCCGGTGGTGCTGTACCTGCTGTGGGCCGGCGGTTGGCAGACGGCGCTGCTGCTGTCGTCTGCTGCGGCGGTGTGCGCGGGCGAGTACTACGCCATGACGCTGCGCGGGCTGCCCCCGGTGGCATGGGTGGGGATGGCCGGGGCGGCGGCGCTGCCGGCGCTGCCGGTGTTCGCCCCGGGGCGCGCCTTCGAGTTCGCCTTCTGGATCGTCGTCTCCATGTGGTTCGTGGCGTGGAACTGGCACCTGCTGCGCGCCCCGGACGGGGAGGCGCCGGCGCGGTCCGCGCACCTGGTCAGCGGCCTCATCTACGGCGCAGCGGGGATGACGGCGACGGCGGCGCTGCGCACCTTCCCGGACGGGCTGTACTGGGCGTTCGTGGCGCTGGTCATCACCTGGTGCAACGACACGTTCGCCTACTTCGCGGGGCGGTTGTTCGGAAGGCACAAGCTCTACCCCGAGGTGAGCCCCAACAAGACCTGGGAGGGCTTTGCCGGGGGGATGGCGGGGAACGTCGTGGGGATGTTCATCCTGCGCGCGTGGTTCCCCGCGCTCTCGGCGGTGGACTGCGTGGCGCTCGGGGTGGCCGGGGGCGTGGTGGGGCCGGCCGGCGATCTCTGCGAGTCCATGCTCAAGCGCGCCACCGGGGTGAAGGACTCGGGCAAGGTGCTGCCCGGGCACGGCGGGCTGCTGGACCGGGTGGACGCGCTGTCGTTCAACGCCCCGCTGGTCTACCTGTACGCGCGGTGGGTCCACGGGATCAGCTGAAGCGGTGACGCCCCGGGCGGCTTCCCTGCAGGACCAATTGTCCGCCCGGGGGGGCGCGGTTACGCTCCACGCTCCATGGCAGGCGCCGGCTATTTCATCCTCCTCCTCGGCGTGCTGATCGCCGTCCACGAGTTCGGTCACTTCCTGTTCGCCAAGTGGCTGGGCGTGAAGGTGCTGCGCTTCTCCATTGGCTTCGGGCCGAAGCTGCTCGGCTTCACCCGGGGAGAGACGGAGTACCAGGTGGCCCTGCTGCCGCTGGGCGGCTACGTGAAGATGGCCGGCGAGCAGCCCGAGGACGAGCTCTCGCCGCAGGAGGCGCGCCGCGGCTTCCTCCACCAGCCGCCGTGGAAGCGTGCGCTGATCGTGGGCGCGGGGCCGGCGTTCAACCTGGTCTTCCCGGTGCTCGCCTACTTCGCCTTCTACCTGGGGGACCACCGGGTGCTGTCCACACGGGTGGGGCGCGTGGAGGACGGGCTGCCCGCGGCGGCGGCCGGCATCCGCCCGGGGGACCGCATCACCGCGGTGGACGGCGAGCCGGTGAAGACGTTTGACCAACTGCGGGACGCGCTGAAGGACCGCTTCAGCCAGGCCATCCCGCTGGAGGTGGAGCGGGACGGGCAGAAGCGGGTACTTCAGGTGACCCCCTTCCGCGGGCTGGAGACGGACCCGGTGGAGAGCACCACCCGAGGCTTCATTGGCATCCAGCCGGTGGCGCGGCTGCCCATCCTGGGCGTCCCGCCGGGGAGCCCGGCGGCGGCGGCGGGGCTGCGCAGCTTCGACCAGGTGGTGGCGGTGGACGGCAAGCCGGTGGACTCGGAGGAGTCGCTGCTCGCGGCACTTGGCACGGCAGGGCCCACCGCGCGCTTCGAGGTGGCGCGGTTCGAGCAGCCCGAGCCCGGCGTGGGGGACACGCCCACGCGCGTGGCGGTGCCGGACGTGCCGCTGGCCCTGGGCGAGGGGCTCATGCGGTTGGGGGTGGAGCGGGCGGATCTCTACGTCTTCACGGTGGCGGCGGACGGCGCGGCGGCGAAGGCGGGGCTGCGGCGCGGGGACCGGCTGGTGGCGCTCGACGGCCGCCCCATTCCCAGCTTCCAGTGGTTCGCGCTGGGGCTGCAGGAGCTCAAGGACAAGCCGTTCCAGCTGACGTGGCGCGGCAGCGACGGCGAGCGCACGGCGGAGGTGTCCCAGCAGAAGCGGCCAGTGAAGGATGAGCTTGGCAACAAGCTGCCGGTGCTTCAGCTGGGGCTGACCAACGGGGACCGGGTGCCGGGGGAGCTGCCACCGCTGGACTACGTGCAGCTGCACCTGGGGCCGGCGGAGGCGCTGGCGCAGAGCCTGAAGATCGTCCCGGAGTTCACCCGCAAGACGGTGCTGGTGGTGGCCGCGCTCTTCACCGGGGACGTGCCCCTGCAGACGATGGGCGGCCCGGTGATGATGTACCAGATGGCCGCGCGCACCACGGAGGAGGGCATGGGCTACTTCCTCCAGCTGATGGCGGCCATCTCCATCAACCTGGGGGTCATGAACCTCCTGCCCATCCCCATCCTGGATGGCTTCCAGCTGGTGGCCGCGGGGTGGGAGGCGGTGCGCCGGCGTCCCATACCGGCCCGCGCGCGGGAGATCGCCAACCTGGTGGGGCTGGCCATGCTCGTGCTGCTCATGCTGGTGGTGTTCAAGAACGACATCACCCGCGTGATGGAGAAGGACCGGGCGGCGCAGCAGGCGCGTTGAGGCCGGCCGTCCGTGCGCGCTGCGGCTTGGACTTTGGGGGCGCGGACCGCGTAAAGGGTGCCCCCCATGTGGCTCGGCCTGGACACCTCCACGCTCACCGCGTCGCTCGCGCTGGTGGAGCGCCACGCTGACGGGCGGCTGGAGACGGTGGGAACGCGGGAGGCAGGGCCGCCCGCGCGGCAGAGCGAGCTGCTGCCGGGGATCATCCACGAGCTGCTCCGGCAGCACGGGCTGGACTTGAAGTCGCTCACCGGGATTGCCGTGGGGCTGGGCCCGGGGAGCTTCACCGGGCTGCGCATCGGGCTGTCTGCGGCCAAGGGGCTGGCCTACGCGCTGCGGCTGCCGCTGTGCGGAACCTCGTCGCTGGCGGCGGCCGCGGCGGCGGGGCCGGAGGGGCGGCCGCTGTACGTGACAGCCGTGGCGCGGGTGGATGATCTCTACGCCGGGCGCTTCGTCCGGGAGGGGGCCGCGGTGCGCGCGCTGGGGCCGGAGGAGGCGCTCTCCCCGGCGGAGCTGGCGGGGCGGCTGGCCGAGGATCCGGACGCCGTGGTGATGGGACCTGCGGCCCGCGAGTACGGGCCGAAGCTCGCGGCGCTCGGCCTGGAGGCTGCCCGCGTGCTGCTGGTTGGGGAGGTGCCGGCGGCCTCCGCGTTGGTGGCGCAGGCCCGGCTGCCGGAGGCGTACGACGCGCAGGGGCTGTTCGGCCTGGAGCCGCACTACATCCGCAGCTCCGGCGCGGAGATGAACCCGAAATTCCCGCCGCTCCCGGGGCCTGCCCCGGCTGCGCGGCTGAAGGAGGACTGACGTGGACGCGAAGGTGAAGCTGTCGGTGGTGGGGGCAGGGGGCGTGGTGGGGCGCGAGGTGCTCGGGGCGCTGCTCGCCGCGGGCGTGCAGGCAGATCAGCTGACGCTCTTCGGGACGGAGCGCAGCGCGGGCGAGGAGGTGGAGTACGGCGAGGAGACCCTGCCGGTGGAGCCGCTGGAGGAGGGGGCCTTCCGCGGGCAGCACGTGGTGATCCTGGCCACCCCGGCGGAGGCCTCGCGCAAGCTGGCGGCGGAGGCGCAGGCCGCGGGGGCGTGGGCGGTGGACCTCTCCGCCGCCTTCCGCGCGGAGCAGGCGGTGCCGCTGGTGCTG
>VGRA01000211.1 GCA_016875515.1 Deltaproteobacteria bacterium
CAGCGCCTCCCCGGGGCGGCCCGCCGCCTCGAGCGCCTGTCCCTTCAGGGCCCCGTAGCGCGCCCGTGCAGCCACGTCCATGTCATGGCCCCGGGCCCGCGCCAGGTCCTCCAGCGCGGGGGCCCATTGGCCGTCTTGCAGCTGCCGCTCCGCGCGCGAGAGCCACGGCCCCGGCGAGGGCGCCCGGGCCAGCTCCCGGTCCAGGTGCGCGAGGGCCTCCGGCAACCCGGCGTGGGCCCAAGCCATCCCCGGCCAGGCCGCCAGCAGGGCGACGCAGGCGCAGCCACGAGCCAGGCGCATCAGTTCCAGGAGAAGGCGGACTTGTTTGACAGCGAAAGCGGGGAGCTGAACGTCACCGGCGCGGAGACGGTGCCAATGGCGTTGCAGTTGCACTGAGCGTTCACCGGGGCGTCGAACGTGACCGCCTGGGCCACGTCCCCGGGCGCGAAGTTGACAGTGCTCCCGTTGCACTGCGGGACGGCGGACTCCGCGGCGAAGTACCAGGCGCGCGAGCTGTGCCGCACCTTCCCCGGGCACGAGGTAAGGGTGTTGTAGTTGGTGAGGGTCAGCGTCCGGTTCCCCGAGACGACGCACTGCCCCACCCCGTACTCCACCTCGCAGGCGCGCAGGGCCTGCGCGGCGTCAAAGGTGTTCTGCGGGCGCGTGTCCGCCCAGTACCTGACCGAGCCGTTGTTGTGGCACGTGAGCTGTTTGAAGACGACCTGGACCTGCAAGGGAAGCTGCAGGCCGGAGGACGACAGCTCCGTCACCGACACCGTGGAGTCCACGTCCACCGGGGAGCCCACCAGCACCGCGGGGCGCTGCACGTTCACATACGGGTTCTGGGCGTCCACCTGCACGTCCACCTGCTTCGTCCCCGGCACCCCCAGCACCGTCGCGTTGGCGGCACCCGTCACCTCCAGCCCCTGACCAGCGTCAAAGCGCAGGCGCACCGGCTCGGCGGTCCGCCCCGGCAGCCCCGCGTCGTCCAGCAGCCGGACGGGAACCTGCAGCGTGGCGGGACGGCCGTTGGCGCACAGCCCGTCCAGGTAGACGACGTTGCCGAAGTCCGGCTGCGTGAAGGCCACGCGCGTGGCCGGCCCGGGAATCACGCCGGACAGCAACGCCGCGCTGCTGCCTGCAGCCGGCAACAGGTACTCCACCAGGACGTCGTCCACGGACCAGCTGGCCGACTGTACCGGGGTGAAGGGGTTGGGCGTCGACTGCAGGGCGAAGTGGAGCTGCGTCTGCCCGGCGGCCAGCCCGTCCGTCAGGTCCAGCGTGCGCAGCACCAGGCCGGCCCCGGCAGCGGGCAGGGACGTCCGCCCGTCACAGCCTTCCGGCTCCAGCGGCACCTCCAGCGGCTCTACGGCGCGCGTGGCGCAGCCGGACAGACAACTGCTCTGCAGCAGGCAGGCGGCGGGACGCGCCGCACAGCCCCCGGTGGGATCCTGCGCCGACTGCCGCTCCAGCCGCTCCACGTACCGGGCGCGCGCCACCACCCCGGTGCCGAGCGCGGGCAGCTGCACCGCCAGCCGGGCCTCGCTCTCCGCGAGCGTGAAGCCGGGCGGCACCGCGGCCACGTAGGCCCGCTTACCGGCCACCTGTGGCGAGACGAGCGGCTTCCACTGCCACGCCCCCGCCTGGCTCCAGCCGGCGACGAAGCCCCCCTCGGCGTCGTCCTGCGCCGCCACCCACCAGCTCGCCAGCTTCAGCGGGGTGCTCGCCGTCCCCGGCAGGAGCTCCAGGGCCACGGAGAAGCTGGAGGCGCGCAGGTCCTTGGCCAGGATGTCGAACCGGCCGTCCACCAGCTTCCCCGTCACCACGAACGTCCCTCCCCCGGACTCCAGCAGCCCGGCCCCGGCCTGCACCGCGGTGTCGAAGGAGGCGGTGACGGCGTTCTGCAGGCTGAGCCGGATGGCGGCCGAGCCCGTGGTGGCGTTGCTGACCGGGTTGCCAAACGCGTCCGTGGTCCGCACGGTGACGAGCGTCCCGCCGGTGCTCAGCCAGCGGCGGGGCGCGGCCAGGACCAGCAGCTCCACTGGCCCGGGCTGGGTGACGAACGGCGCCTCGGCGGCCGCCGCAGCGGGGACGTCCTCCAGCTCCGCCCAGGCCTTGCCCGCCCCGGCCAGCCGGCCCGTCTCCACCCACGCCACCGCCCGCCCCTGCGCGTCCGTGCGTCCCTGGGCAGAGGTGATGACACCGTTGTGCGCGCGCCAGCGCACCCGGGCGTTGGGAACCGGCGTGCTGCCGTGGCGCGCCTCCACCGTGACCGGCTGGGAGAGCCCGGTCCGCGGCGCCGCGGACTGGTTGCCACCGGAAACGAGCGCCAGCGACTCGGCCGTGCGGAAGGTGATGGCCCGCGCCTGCTGCACCTGGTGGCCCAGCGCGTCGGTGACGGCAATCCGCACGCCGTAAACACCGGGCCGGGTGCCGGTCAGGTACATGGTCCCGGGGCGGGGGCCCGCGGAGAGCGAGGCCGGCCCCGGCAGGTCCGTCACCAGCTGGAAGGCGATGACCAGCGCGTCCCCGTCCGGGTCTGTGGTGGCCGAGGCGTCCAGGAGCAGCGGCGTGTCCACCCAGCCCTCGCCCGGGTCTGCCAGCACGGCGCGAGGGGCGCCGTTCACCGCCCGCACGCGGGCGAGCCCCGGGGGGCTGGCCTCGCCGGAGGCGTCCGTGACGACGAGCGACACCACGTAGTCCCCGAGCGCGTCCGGCGTGAAGGTGGTGGCGCTCTCGGTGGCGGTGGCCAGCGCGGCGGAGGAGCCGGCCGGCTTGTGCAGCAGCGTCCAGGTCCAGCTGAGTCCCGTGCCGTCCGGATCATGGCTGGCAAAGCCGTCCAGCCGCAGCGGCGCGCCCAGCGCGGCGTCCGTCTCTTCCGGGGTCACCACCGCCACGGGCGGGCGCAGGGCCGAGGCCACGAAGACGGCGGCCTGCACCGGCTGGGAGGCGAGCCCCCCGTCCCGCACCACCAGCGCCACCGCGTACGTCCCCACCTTCAGCGGGCGGAAGGAGGGCTGCGCGGTGTCTGCCGCCGTGAGCGTCACGGGCTCTCCGGCGGGGTCTGCCACCGTCCACTCGTACGCGAGCGGCCCGCCGCCCACGGCACGCGAGCCGGAGCCGTCCAGCACCACCAGCTGCCCGGGCACCGCGGACTGGCTGGCCACGTGCGCCAACGGCATCCCCGCGGCGGTCAGCGTGACCTGGGCGGGCGAGGAGCGCTGCGCCTCCGTGGCCACCACGAGCGTCACCGTGTACTCGCCGGGCCGGTCCGGCACGAACGAGGCCACGGCGCGGTCGGCGTCGTCGAGCAGCACGCGCGAGCCCTCGGGCACGTTCGTCAGCGCCCAGGAGAAGGTGAGCGGCGAGCGCTGCTCGTCTCCGCTCCCGCTGCCGTCCAGCAGCACCCGCGTCCCCACGGACACGGGGCGGGACTCGCCGGGGCGCGCCACGGGCGGCTTGGGGCCGCATGCGGCGAGCACGATCGAGAGGGGAAGGACCCAGAGCTGCCTGAAAAAGGACACCATGCGCGTTCCTCCTAGTGGTGACGGCGCGGACAACCGGCCGCAGGTTGTCCCCGGACTGCGGGGCCCGGTCAAGGAAGGCGCCCCTCCCGGGTTCTATCCGCTTGGGGCTCTCCCCGCGGCCCTGTTATGGGTGGACGCCTCATGAAGCGGTGGCTCGAGGATTTCCAGGTCGGGGACAAGGCGACGTTTGGCCTCACGCGGGTCACCGCCGAGGACATCAAGGCGTTTGCCCGGCAGTTCGACCCACAGCCCTTCCACCTGGACGAGGAGGCCGGCAGGGCCACCCCGTTCGGCGGGCTGGTGGCCAGCGGGTGGCACACCGCGGCCCTCTGCATGGGGATGATGGTGGAGCAGATGGGTCAGAAGTCTGGCAGCATCGGCTCTCCGGGGGTGGACGAGCTGCGGTGGCTGAAGCCGGTCCGCCCGGGGGATGCGCTGTCCGTCCGCTCCGAGGTGATGGAGGTGGCCCCCTCCCGGAGCAAGCCGGACCGGGGGGTGCTCCGCGTCCGCTACGAGGTCATCAACCAGGCCGGGGACACCGTCATGTCCATGGTGGCACTCGCCATGTTCTTGAAGGACCCCACGGGTGGACCCTACCTCGTTTCTCGACAGGAGCAGACGACCGTGCTTGGATCCGCACCGGGCTTTACATCTCCGATGGGCCGGGGGACCCCTGAAGGGAGCACGGCGATGGCGGCGGACAAACACGAGGACCAGGGCTACACGCGGGCCCATTTCCGGCTCTATTTTGAGCCGCCCGACCAGCCCTCCTTCGATTGCAGGCAGGGGAGCTACCCCGTGCTGGACATCTCAGAGGGGGGCTTCCGCTTCGCCCTGGGGACCAGCACGCACGCGTTCCCGGCCCGCATGGCGCTCGAGGGGAAGATCGTGTTCCCGAACAACCGCGGCAGCGTTGCCGTCAAGGGTGTGGTGGCGCGCCAGGTCGGGATGGAGATCGCCGTCCAGCTGCAGCCCGGCGGCAGGGTGCCGCTCAACAAGATCATGGAAGAACAGCGTCTGCAGATCCAACGCCGGAAACACTGACGCCCACGGCTGGAGGGCCGTCATACCTCCGTCACCGGGAAAAAGCCGCGCGCCGGAAATTTGGCGTACCAACCTGTGGCATGGCTTAATCGGTCGCCTGAGGAGGAAGCATGGGCGCCCCCGACCGGTCGGTTCACCTCATCCATGATCCAACATCTTCCCTGTCGGAGACCGTCCGGGCGTGCGCCCGGATTGCCGCCAGTGACGCCACCGTCCTGCTGACCGGCGAGACCGGCACCGGCAAGGAGGTGTTCGCCCGGTTCATCCATGACCGCTCACCCAGGGCCGGCAAGGCCTTCGTCCCGGTCAACTGCGGGGCCATCCCCGAGGCGCTGCTGGAGTCCGAGCTGTTCGGCTACACGCGGGGCGCCTTCACCGGGGCCCTGACCGCCCGCAAGGGGCGCGTGGCCATGGCGGATGGCGGCACCCTGTTCCTGGACGAGATGGGCGAACTGCCACTCGTCCTCCAAGTGAAGCTCCTCCGCGTGCTGCAGGAGCGGGCCTACGAGCCGCTCGGCAGCACCGAGTCCGTCCCGGCCAATTTCCGGCTGGTGGCCGCCACCAACCGCAACCTGGTGCAGGAGGTGGAGGCCGGGCGGTTCCGCAGGGACCTGTATTACCGGCTGCTGGTCTGCCCGGTGGAGCTGCCGGCGCTGCGGGAGCGCCGCGCGGACATCACCACGCTGTTCATGCACTTCTGGAAGCAGCGCGGGGAGACCCGCCCCATTGCGCCCGCCGTGCTGCAGCAGCTCAAGAGTTACGACTGGCCCGGCAACGTCCGCGAGCTGGAGAACCTGGTGGAGCGGCTGGCGGTGTGCTCCGTGGGGACCGAGATCACCTACGAAGACCTCCCCTCTCCCATCCGGCCGGCCTATACCCCTCCGCCTCCCCCACCCGTGGTGCTCCCCTCCCCGGAGCTCCCGGAGACCGCCGGGGGCATTGCAGCCCTTCTCTCCTCCCCCCTCCCCGGGTTCCCGCCGCCGCTGGCGCCGCCCCCCTTCCCGGAGGCC
>VGRA01000212.1 GCA_016875515.1 Deltaproteobacteria bacterium
CGGCAGGTGGCGCCGGCGAGCACGAGCGGCACCAGGGGGAGGAGGAGCGAGAGGCGGCGGCGCATGGCGTTTTTCCTGGGACGGCGCGCTGTAGCCCGCGGCCGTGGGCCTGTAAACTCTCGCCGCCCATGCCCAAGGTCCTCCTCCTCCACACCGGCGGCACGCTCGGGATGGCCGGGCGCCGCCCCCACGGGCTGCGCCCCGCCGAGTTCCACCGCACCCTGCGCCGCCGCGCTCCGGAGTTGTTCGAGCTGGCGGACGTGGAGTTCGAGCTGTTCTGCAACCTGGACAGCGCGGAGATGCAGCCGGAGCTCTGGAGCGAGATGGCCGCCCACCTCCACCACCGGCTGGACGGTGTGGACGGCGCGGTGGTGACGCACGGCACCGACACGCTCGCCTACACCGCCGCCGCCCTCTCCTTCATGCTCACCGGGCTGGACAAGGCGGTGGTGCTGACCGGATCGCAGCGGCCGCTGGGGGAAATCCGCTCGGACGCCCGGCTCAACCTGGTGGACGCCGTCACGTCCGCCCTGCGCGGCCCGCGCGAGGTCACCGTCTGCTTCGACAGCCACCTGTACCGCGGCAACCGCGTCCGCAAGGTGAAGGTGTCAGAGTACGACGCCTTCGAGAGCCCCAATTCCCCGGTGCTCGGGACGCTGGGGGTGGAGGCCGCCTTCGCCCCCGGGCTTGGGCGGCGGCGGGGACGGCGGGTGCTGCGGGCGGGGCTCGTCCCGCGCGTGTTCCTGCTCAAGGTCTTCCCGGGGATGGACCCGCAGCTGCCGCTGCAGCTGCTCCCGCACGTGGAGGGGCTGGTGCTGGAGGCCTACGGCGCGGGGACGCTGCCCGTGGACGCCCAGTTCGGGCGCTCGCTGCGGCCGCTGCTGGCAGAGGCGCGCAGGCGCAACGTCCCGGTGGTCCTCACCAGCCAGGCCCACCGCAACGGCGTGGACCTGGGGCTGTACGAGTCCGGCGTGGTGGCCGCGGGGGAAGGGGCCATCGGCGGCGGGGACATGACCTCCTCCACCGCGCTGGTGAAGCTGATGCATGCGCTCGCCCACCACGCAGGGCTGGAGCGCGTGCGGGCGTACCTGGAGCGGGACGTGTGCGGCGAGCGGACGGCCGCCCCGTGAAAAGGCCTCCCGGACACCCCCCGCGTGGGCTAGGATGGGCCCCCCCCGTGAGCGAGAAGGACGACGACGAGAAGACCGGGATGTTCTCCGTGGCGGAGGCGGTGGCGCGCGCCCGGGCCAAGGCCCAGACGCAGGCGGCCTACCTCATTCAGCTGGCGGCCAAGCACCCCGCGGCCGTGGGCAAGATGGTCAAGCTGGAGGCGCAGGTGGTGATGGTGGGCCGGGCCACCGAGTCCGGCTTCCAGGTGGAGGACGACGGCATCTCGCGCCGGCACTGCTGCATCGAGCGGGGGGCGGGTGGCGAGTTCGTGCTGGTGGACCTGGGCAGCACCAACGGCACCTGGCTCAACGGCAACCGCGTGCAGGAGGCGTCGCTCGCGGACGGGGACAAGATCCAGATCGGCTCCAACACCGTCCTGAAGTTCAGCATCCAGGACGCGCTTGAGGAGGCGTACCAGAAGAGCATCTACGAGTCGGCCACGCGGGACGGGCTGACGCGCGTGTACAACAAGAAGTTCTTCCTGGACGCGCTGGAGAAGGAGTTCGCCTACTGCCAGCGCCACGGGGTCCCATTGTCGCTCGTCATGTTCGACGTGGACCACTTCAAGCGCGTCAACGACACCTGGGGCCACCCGGCGGGGGACTACGTGCTCCGGCGCCTGGCCGAGCGCATGCAGGAGACGGTGCGCACCGAGGACGTGCTGGCCCGCTACGGCGGCGAGGAATTCGCGGTGCTCTTGCGCGGCGAGCAGGAGGACCGCGCGGTGGCCTGCGCCGAGCGGTGCCGCAGGGCGGTGGAGCAGACCGACTTCGTCTTCGAGGGGACGCGCCTGCCCGTGACCATCTCCCTGGGGGTGGCCACCGCGCGGGCGGACACCTTCCAGTCCGCGGCGGAGCTCGTGACGGCAGCAGACCGGCAGCTGTACCGCGCCAAGCAGGGCGGGCGGAACCGCACCTGCTGCGCGGAAGCGCCCGCCCCCTGGGGTGGATGACCCGGTGACGGGCCGGGCGGACGCGGCGCGCGCCTTTGCCGAGGTGCCGCGGGGGGCCACCATGCTGTGCCTGTCCCACGCCCCGCGCGCGTTGCAGGCGGTGGCCCCGCGCGCCCCCGCCCGGTTGCTGTGCGGCCACACCCACGGCGGGCAGGTGTTCGTGCGCGGGCTGACGCCCTGGCTGTCCAGGCGACTGGGGGTGCCGCACCTTGCAGGATTGTTCCACGTGGGCGGGGCGTGGCTGTACGTCTCCCGCGGGCTGGGGGCCGCGGTGCCGGTGCGGCTGGGGGCGCCGCGCGAGTTCGCCTGCCTGACGCTCCGCTCAGCCGTCCACGTCCGGGATGGGGAGCTCCACCGGCTTGCCCCCGCCCGCGGGGCTGTAGAACTCGCACCCGTTGCCGCCCGAGGCCTGCGCCTCCTGCAGGGCGCCCTCGGCCCGGCGCAGCAGCTCCTCGAACGTGAGCTCCTGGCCCGGCACCGTGGCGGACACGCCCGCGGACAGGGTGGGGCGCAGCTCCTGCTCGCCCACCTTGAGGGCGGCCCGGGCCACCCGCTCCACGATGCGCCGCGCCACCACAGTGCCGCCGGTCAGGTCCGTGTGGGGCATGAGCAGCAGCACGCGGCTCTTCGAGTAGCGGACGGGGAAGTCCGTGTCCCGGAGCGAGCGCCGGATGGCGAGCGCCATCCCCGCGTACAGCGGCCCCTGCAGCCCGGCGGCCCCCGCCTCCTTCAGCGGATCGAACGCGAGCAGCGCAACCGAGAGCGGGAAGCCGTAGCGGCGGGCGCGGTGGGCCTCCACGTGCAGCACCTCGCGGAAGTGGGCGTAGGTGTAGAAGTTCGTGAGCGGGTCCACGTTGCCGCTGCCCGGCCGCATCTGGGGCGGCTGCACCTGCCTGGCCCGGAAGCCGTGCAGTTCCACCAGCTCCGGCAGCCGCAGCGCCAGGTCCTTGCGCGAGATGGGCAGCGGCACCAACGCGTCCGCGAAGCCCGGCCGACCTCCCTCTGCACAGGCCCGCAGCAGCAGCCGCCCGGAGGCCACCTTCCGGGGGCCGCGCGAGGTGGGGGAGATGCCCGGGCCGAACAGCACCACCGTCTCCGCGGCAAGCGCCTCGAGCGACTGCGCCTCGGAAACCTTGAAACCGGCCCCCTGCACCGCGGCCACCAGCGCGCGCCGGGCGGCCGGTTGCGGTTCAATGACAGCCACGAGCATGTGTTTCGTACCCATCCGGGGTGGGGATTACCACCTCCGGGGGTGGGTGGACAGGGGCGAGGACCTTGCGTTTTTCCACGCGGCGATCCATACGGTTTGTCTTTCACGCCAACAGACACGCGGGGGAGGTGAAGACTTTGTCGATCGTTCGAGTCAAGGACGGAGAGTCCATCGAGAGCGCGCTCAAGCGCTTCAAGAAGGCCACCGAGAAGGCGGGCATCCTCTCCGAGATCCGCAAGCGCGAGCACTACGAGAAGCCCTCCGTGAAGCGGAAGAAGAAGGCCATCGCGGCCAAGAAGCGCGCGGTGAAGAAGTCCCGCAAGAGCTGGTAGGCGTGGGCGGCTGAAGCGCCGCTTTCCACACCCTGGGCGCGCCGGCAGCAGCTGCGGCGCGCCCTCGTTCATTCAGAAGCACGCCCGTTGGACCCGAGGAGACTGTCATGGCCACGCTGAGGGAGAAGATTGACGCGGACCTGAAGGACGCCATGCGCGCCCGCAACGAGCTGGTGACCGGCACGCTGCGCATGCTCAAGAGCGCCATCAAGTACAAGGAGGTGGAGCCCGGCGCGAAGGAGATAGACGACGCCACGGTGCTCTCCATCATCGGCTCGCTCATCAAGCAGCGGCGCGACAGCGTGGAGCAGTTCAAGCAGGGCGGCCGCCCGGAGATGGCGGAGAAGGAGGAGGCGGAGATCGGCGTGCTGCAGGGCTACCTGCCCCAGCAGCTGACCGCATCCGAGCTGTCCGCCGCCGTGGCCGCCGCCATTGCCGAGTCCGGGGCAAAGTCCGCCAAGGACATGGGGCTGGTGATGAAGGCCCTCATGCCGAAGACGCAGGGCCGGGCCGAGGGCAAGGCTGCCTCGGACGAGGTCAAGGCGCAGCTGGCCAAGCTGGGCTGAGGCGGCGGGGGGACGCCCCATGCTCATCCCAGAGCACAAGATCCAGGAGGTGGCCGAGCGCACCGACATGGTGGCGCTCGTCTCCCGGTACGTGGAGCTGAAGAAGTCCGGCCGCGCCTACAAGGGCCGGTGCCCGTTCCACCAGGAGAAGTCCCCGTCCTTCTACGTCTGGGCAGACACCCGGCGCTTCAAGTGCTTTGGCTGTCAGGCGGGCGGAGATGCCATCTCCTTCGTCCAGCGGTACCTGGGAAAGCCGTTCGCGGACGTGGTGAGGGACCTCGCGCGCGAGGCGGGGGTGGACCTGGAGTCCGCCGTGGACCCGGCCGCGCGGGAGCGGGCCATGGTGAAGGAGGCCACGGACCTGGCGGCGGAGCACTTCAAGCAGTTCCTGTGGGACGAGCAGAAGGGGGCCGTGCCGCGCGCATACCTGGCCTCCCGCGGGGTGGCGGAGGAGCAGTGGCGCGCGTTCGGCCTGGGCTGGGCCCCGGAGGGCTGGACGGAGCTGGCGGACAAGCTGCAGCGCGCCGGGCTCACCGAGCACGGCCTCAAGGCGGGGCTCATCAGCCCGCGCAGCCGCGGTGACGGCCACTTCGACATGTTCCGCGGCCGGCTCGTCATCCCCATCCGCTCGCCGGAAGGGCGCGTCATTGCCTTCGGCGGGCGCATCCTGGTGGGGGGGACGGACGGCCCCAAGTACCTGAACAGCCGCGAGTCCCGGCTCTTCAACAAGAGCGAGACGCTCTACGGGCTGGACATGGCGCGGGAGGAGATCCGCAAGCGCAAGTCCGCGGTCCTGGTGGAGGGCTACTTCGACTGCATCGGGCTGCACCAGGCGGGCGTCCGGCACGCCGTGGCGCTGTGCTCCACCGCCCTCACGCCGGGCCACCTCGCCGCGCTGCAGCGGGCAGAGGCCCGGGAGCTGGTGCTGCTGCTGGACGGGGACGAGGCGGGGCGCAAGGCGGTGGAGCGGCTGTCCGGCGCGCTCCTGGCCGGGGGGACGCCCACGCGGGTGGCCCTGCTGCCGGAGGGTGATGACCCGGACACCTTCGCCCGCCGCGCCGGGGCGGACGGGGTGGCAGCGCTGCTGTCCGGGGCCCGCCCGCTCACCGCCCACCTGTTCCACGCGGTGCTGCCCGGCGGTGCCCAGGCCAGCTTCGAGGAGAAGATGGCCGCCCTGGAGCGGCTGCGCCCCATTGCCGCGCAACTGCCGCAGGGGCTCCACCGCAGCGCCTTCTTCGCGGCGCTGGCCGGCCACAGCGGGTTGCCCGCCCGGGAACTGGAGGGGACGCTCAAGTCCAAGGTGGCCCCCCCTCCCCCTGCCGCCGCGGCCACGGCGCC
>VGRA01000213.1 GCA_016875515.1 Deltaproteobacteria bacterium
GACGCCGCCCGGGCGCTCAAGCACTGGGTCACCCACAAGCTCCCCGCCCCGCTCGTCCCGGACAAGCTGGTGGAGCTGAAGCTCCCGGACCCGGAGCGGCCGGAGGTGCTGGAGGGGCCGGACCACCACCTCCGCGCCCGGGACGGCTTCGCCCTCACGGACCGCCGCGCAGGCCCCCGCGAGGTGATGGACCAGGTGGATTACTGCGTCCTCTGCCACGCCCGCGAGAAGGACAGCTGCAGCCGCGGCTTCCCCGCCAAGGACCCCGCGGCGGAGGGCGGCAGCTTCAAGAAGAACGCGCTCGGCATCCCGCTCACCGGCTGCCCGCTGGACGAGCGCATCAGCGAGGCCCACGCGCTCAAGGCCCGCGGGGACTCCCTGGGCGCGCTCGCCGTGGTGATGCGCGACAACCCCATGTGCCCGGGGACCGGCCACCGCATCTGCAATGACTGCATGAAGGCGTGCGTCTTCCAGAAGCAGCAGCCGGTGGACATCCCGCAGCTGGAGACCTCGTCTCTCACGGACGTGCTGCGGCTGCCCTGGGGGTTTGAGATCTACGGGTTGCTGACCCGCTGGAACCCGCTCAACGTGCGCCGCCCCACGCCGCGCCCCTACATCGGCAAGAACGTGCTGGTCGTGGGCATGGGGCCGGCCGGCTACACGCTCGCCCACTACCTGCTGAACGAGGGCTTCGGCGTGGTGGGCATTGACGGCCTGAAGGTGGAGCCCTTCCCGGACGCGCTCACCGGGAAGAACGGCGCGCCCTTGCGCCCCATCCGGGACTACTTCGCCGAGGTGGCCTCGGACCTGGACACCCGCATCACCGGCGGCTTCGGCGGCGTGTCCGAGTACGGCATCACCGTGCGCTGGGACAAGTCGTTCCTCTCCCTCATCCACCTCACGCTCGCCCGGCGCCACGCCTTTGCGCTCTACGGCGGCATCCGCTTCGGCGGCACCCTCACGCTGGAGGACGCCTGGGCCCTGGGCTTTGACCACGTGGCGCTCGCCGCGGGGGCCGGCCGGCCGACGCTGGTGGGGATGAAGAACAACCTGCTCCGCGGCGTGCGCAAGGCGTCCGACTTCCTCATGGGGCTGCAGCTGTCCGGCGCCTTCAAGAAGGACTCGCTCGCCAACCTGCAGGTGCAGCTGCCGGCGCTCGTCATTGGCGGCGGCCTGACCGGCATCGACACCGCGACGGAGCTGATGGCCTACTACCCCGTGCAGGTGGAGAAGGTGCTGCACCGCCACGAGCGGCTGTGCCAGGCCCGCGGGGAGGCGGCGGTGCTCGCGGCCCTGACGGCAGAGGAGCGCGCCACCTACGAGACCTTCCTCGCCCACGGGCGGGCCATCCGCGGGGAGCGGCAGACGGCAGCTGCCGAGGGGCGCGCCCCCAACTTCGTCCCGCTGCTGCGCGGCTGGGGCGGCGTGGCGCTCTGCTACCGCCGCGGCCTCACCGAGTCCCCCGCCTACCGCCTCAACCACGAGGAGGTGGCCAAGGCGCTGGAGGAGGGCATCCGCTTCATCGAGCACGTCTCCCCGGTGGAGGCCCTCCCGGACGCCCACGGGGCGGTGCAGGCGGTCCGCTTCGAGCGGATGGGGATGGTGGACGGCAAGCTGCGGGGCACGGGCAGCTTCTACGAACTGGCCGCCCGCACCGTGTGCGTGGCCGCCGGCACCTCCCCCAACGTCACCTACGAGAAGGAGTTCCCCGGCACCTTCCGGCTGGATGCGGACGGCGCCTTCTTCCGCGCACACGACGCGGTGCCGGACGGGGATGGCTTCCGGCTGGAGGAGGTGGAGGCCACCGAGGACCTGGCCGCCCGCACCGGCTTCTTCACCTCCTACCAGCGGGACGGGCGGTACGTGTCCTTCTACGGGGACAACCACCCCACCTACGCGGGCAACGTGGTGCGGGCCATGGCCTCCGCCAAGGACGGCTACGTCCACGTCTCCCGGCTGTTCGACCGGCACGTGGCCTCGCTCCGGTTGGACAATCCTGCAGACCAGGCTGCCCGGGACGCGCAGCTGTCCCGCCTCTTCGCCCACCTGGACGCGGAGCTGCGCGCCACGGTGGTGGCGGTCAAGCGGCTGGCGCCCACCATCGTGGAGGTGGTTGTGCACGCCCCGGCGGCGGCGCGCCGCTTCGAGCCGGGGCAGTTCTACCGGCTGCAGAACTACGAGCGCACCGCCCCGGTGGTGGACGGCACGCGCATGGCCATGGAGGGGCTGGCCCTCACCGGCGCGTGGGTGGACAAGGAGAAGGGGCTGATGGGCACCGTGGTGCTGGAGATGGGCTCCAGCTCCCGGCTGTGCGCCATGCTGAAGCCCGGCGAGCCGGTGGTCTGCATGGGCCCCACCGGCACCCCAACGGACATCCCCAGGGGCGAGACGGTGCTGCTGGCCGGAGGTGGCCTGGGCAACGCGGTGCTGTTCAGCATTGGCCGGGCCATGCGCGCGGCCGGCTGCCGGGTGGTCTACTTCGCCGGGTACCGTAAGGCGGAGGACAGCTACAAGCACGCGGACATCGAGGCGGCGGCGGACCAGGTCATCTGGGCCGTGGACGGCGGCGCCCCCATCCCGCCCCGCAGGGCCACGGACTGCAGCTTCGAGGGCAACATCGTCAAGGCCATGGTGGCGTGGGCCCGCTGCGAGCTGCCGGTGAAGCCCCTGTGCGCCGCCTCGGACGTGCAGCGGATCATTGCCATTGGCAGCGACCGGATGATGAAGGCGGTGAAGGAGGCCCGCCACGGGGTGCTGCAGCCGCACCTGCGGCCCGGCCACGAGGCGCTCGGCAGCATCAACTCCCCCATGCAGTGCATGATGAAGGAGATCTGCGCCCAGTGCCTCCAGCGCCACGTGGACCCGGCCACGGGCAAGGAGCTGTTCGTCTTCTCCTGCATGAACCAGGACCAGCCGCTGGACCGCGTGGACTTCGCCCACCTGGACAGCCGGTTGCGCGCCAACAGCGTGCTGGAGAAGCAGTCCAACCTGTACCTGGACGCGCTGCTGGAGCGGGCACCGGGACTGCTGAGGGTCTGAGCCGCACGGGGGGCGTGGCCCTGCCGCTCCAACAGGTACCGGCCAAAGGTCCCCACGCCTGCCTGGCAGGCCAGCGCAGCTGCGCGCAACCTTTGACCGCCGCGCGCGCACGGGTTACGAGCCTTGACGCAGGCTGGCCCGGGCCGGGGCCCTTGCGGGGAGCGACCGCCTTGAAGCTGTTCCTGGTGAGACACGCAGATGCCGAGGTGGAACCCGCCGAGGGGATGGGGGACGAGGGGCGGTCGCTGACCTCCAAGGCGCGCGCCGCGGCGTACGCCCACTTCGCCGCGCTCTCGGAGCGGATCTCGGGGCTGCGCGTGGTGCTGGCCAGCCCCCTCGTTCGCACCGTGCAGACGGCGCAGCTGCTCTCGCTCGCGCTGCGCCACGACGGGCCGCTGCGGGTCCACCGCAGCCTCCAGCCCGAGATGCCGGTGGGCAAGCTGGACGTGCTGCTCGCAGACCTGGCCGGCGAGGCCTCGCTGGCCATGGTCGGGCACCAGCCCGTGATGGGCGCCTTCGCCGCGCACCTGCTCGGGCTGCCCACCTTCCCGCGCCCGGTCCAGCCGGGCACCGTGGTGGGGTTGGATCTCTCTGCCGGCGTCTCGCCGGGACAGGCGAGGCTGCTCTTCTACGCCCCGCTCGGCCAGCCCGTGCAGGAGACGGTGGCGTGATGGATCCGAAGGCCTACGACCAGAAGGTTTCCGCCCTCTTCAAGCAGCTGCTGAAGGCGGCAGACGCGGTGGACCCGGACCAGCTTGAGGCGGATGGCACCGGGGAGATGGTGACCTTTACCGCCGCGGGCGGGCAGAAGGTCATCGTCAACACCCAGCGCGCGGTGTGGCAGGTATGGGTGGCAGCCGGCTCGCAGGGCATCCACTTCTCCTGGGACGAGCAGGCCCAGTCCTGGCGGGACGACAAGGGCAAGGGGTACGAGCTCTACGCCTTCGTGCAGCAGGCGGTGCGCGAGGCGAGCGGGGCGGAGCTGCAGCTCCGCCCCTGAAGACGTCCGGGCCGGTCCGGCTCAGACCTCCATCACTTCCTTCTCCTTCTTCTGCACGATGGCATCCACCTGGGTGATGCCCGCGTCGGTCTCCTTTTGCGTCTTCTCGCCGGCGCGCTTGTTGTCGTCCTCGGTGATCTTCTTGTCCTTGAGCAGCACCTTGAGCGCCTCGTTGGCGTCCCGGCGCAGGTTGCGGATGGCGACCTTGTGCTCCTCGCCCTTGGCCTTCACCTGCTTGGCAATCTCCTTGCGGCGCTCCTCGGTGAGCGGCGGGAACGGCAGGCGGATGATCTCCCCGTCGTTCTGCGGCGTGATGCCCAGGTTGGCCTCCTTCAGGGACCGCTCGATCTCCTTCATGGCCCCCTTGTCCCAGGGCTTCACGGTGATCAGCCGGGGCTCCGGGACCGCCAGCGCCGCCACGCCGGACAGCGGGGTGGGCGTGCCGTAGTAGTCCACGCGGATGCCGTCCAGCATGGCCAGGCTGGCCCGGCCGGTGCGGATCTTGGACAGCTGCACCTTGAGGTCCTCCAGCGTCTTGTCGATGCGGCCCTTCAGGTCCTTCAACACGTTGTCGGTCATGCCGGGTTTCCTCTCTGCTGCGTGGATGCGGGCCTCAGGCCCAGGTGGATTCCGCCGCCCCCACCGTGGTGCCGACCTCGGTGGGATCTCCCAGGATGGCCCGGGCAATGTTCCCCGGGCGCGTCATGTCGAACACGACGATGGGGAGCTTGTTGTCCTTGCACAGCGAGATGGCGGTGGAGTCCATCACGTTGAGATCCCGCTGCAGCACGTCCAGGTACGTGAGCGTGCGGTACCGGCGCGCGGACGGGTCCTTCTTCGGGTCCGCGCTGTAGATGCCGTCCACCTTGGTGGCCTTCAGCAGAACCTCGGCGCCAATCTCCATGGCGCGCAGCGAGGCCGCCGTGTCCGTGGTGAAGTACGGGTTGCCCGTCCCAGCAGCGAAGATGACCACGCGCCCCTTCTCCATGTGGCGCTCGGCGCGGCGGCGGATGTACGGCTCGCACACCTGCTCCATCTTGATGGCAGAGAGCACCCGGGTGAACGCCCCCTGCTTCTCCAGCGCGTCCTGCAGCGCCATGGAGTTGATGACCGTGGCGAGCATCCCCATGTAGTCCGCGCTGCCGCGGTCCATGCCCTCGGTGGCACCGGCCACGCCCCGGAAGATGTTCCCGCCGCCTATGACGAGCGCCACCTCCACGCCGGCGTCGACCACCTGCTTCACCTCGGTGGCAATCCGGGTGAGCGTGGGCGGGTGGATGCCGTACTTCCCCTCGCCCATCAGGGCCTCGCCGGAGAGCTTGAGGAGGATGCGCCGGGCCTTCGCTGGAGTGGGGGCTGACATGGCGGCCGGCCTTGTACCGCAAACGCCGAACGCCGGAAACCCGGCACTCTGGGTGCGGGCTCCCGGCGTCCGGGGAACGACAGGGGGGCGGGGGCCTTAGGCCTGGGCCGCGTTGACCGTCTTGGCCACCTCGTCCGCGAG
>VGRA01000214.1 GCA_016875515.1 Deltaproteobacteria bacterium
CCCGGCATGAACGCCTCGAGCGCCTTGACGAGCGAGGCGGAGTCCGGCCAGCGCTCCTCCTTCACCTTCATCAGGCACTTGTCGACGACGCTCGCCAGGTCATCCGGGCAGGTGGGAAGCTTGGACTTCAGCCTCGGCATCGGCTGCTCGAGGATGCCCGTGATCATCAGCTGCTCGCCGCGGAGCGGGTGCAGCGGGTGCTCGCCGGCGAGCATGCGGAACAGCATGATGCCCACCGCCCAGATGTCCGCGCGGTGGTCAATGGAGACGCCAATGCCCCACTGCTCCGGAGACATGTAGGCGATCGTGCCCATGATGGCGCCGCTCTGGGTCAGCTCCTTGTTGCCCCCCGAGGCGTCCGGGGACGGCGCCTCCTCCGAGGCGCGCTCACGCGCGTCCTCTTCCTTGTTCATCGCCTTCGCGATGCCGAAGTCGAGCACCTTCACGGTGCCGGACTCGGTGACCTGGATGTTGTCCGGCTTCAGGTCGCGGTGGACGATGCCCTGCGCATGCGCGTACTGCAGCGCGCGGCACACCGGGACCATCAGCTCCGCCACGCGCGGGACCGGCATGGGCTTGCCGTCCGGGATGAGCTTGGTGAGCTCCTGGCCCGTGAGGAACTCGAACACCATGAAGGGCGACCCCTCCCACTGGTCGACCTCGAAGATGATGATGATGTTCTCGTGGTTGAAGAGCGCCGTGTTCCTCGCCTCGAGGATGAAGCGCTCCGTCATCTCCGGGTGCTTCGTGAGGAGGAACTTGATGGCCACGCGGCGGCCCAGCTTCGTGTCGCGCGCGAGGTAGACGGCGCCCATGCCGCCCTTGCCCAGGAGGCGGATGACCTCGTAGTGGTTGATCATCGCGCCGACCGCCGGGAGCACCGGCGCGGCCGAGTCCGCCTTCTTCTTCTTCTTCTTCTTTTCGACCGGGGCGCCGTACTCCTGCGTCTGCCCGCCGAGCGTGCCCCCCGCCCGCCGGCGCGACGCCCCCGTGTCCTCCCCGCCCGCCCGCGCGCGCGGGTGGGCCGTGTGCGCGTACTCGTCCTCCGAGTGCGCGTCCTCCTGCACCGCGTCCTCGGAGGCACCTGCCACCGCGAAGTCGCCCAGAAGGTACTCCAGCTCCTTCTCCGGGGACTGGTACCAGGGCTGGACGACGAAGTCGGACAGCTCCGGGATGAACCCGAAGATGTCGGAAGGATCCTCCGGCTCGGTGGCCGGCGCGTGCGCGGCGGCAAAGGCCGCGGGGGACAGGTGCGCGGTGGCAGCAACGGCAGCAGCCCTCGCCGCGGCGGCAGCGTCCGCCGCCATGCCGGGACGCAACGGCACCACGTCCGCGGGCTTCCGCAGCGCGAAGTCACGCAACTCCGGGATGAGCGCGAACAGGTCTGCGCCCCTGCCCTTCGCCGCCAGCGGGAGGCCCGGCGCGGGCTTGACGACGGAGAAGTCCGCCAGCTCCGGGATCAGCGCCGCGGAGGTGGTGGGCAGCTTCGGCGCGGGGCGCCGCACGGCGAAGTCCGCCAGCTCCAGGATGGCCACCGGCGAAGGCGGCGTCTCCACCGCGGCCGGGGCCAGGGTGGGCGCGGGCGCCTGCACCGCGAAGTCCGAGAGCTCGGAGATGGGCGCGGGGCGGGACGCCTCCACGCGGGCCACCAGGTCATCCGTGGCGCGGTTGACCAGCTCCAGCATCCGCGCGTCTTCCAGGTTTGCCGGGACGTTGGTGTCCCGGGCCTCCTGGGAAGCCAGCTGCGCCAGGGCCTCGGCGGTGGCGCGCTCGGCCAGCGCGGACAGGCGCGCGTCCAGCTCCGGTAGCTGGCCAAAGTCCTTGCGGAACCGGAGCTCCGCCCGGCAGGCGGTGCAGGCGTCCAGGTGCGCGTGCAGGCGCTGGGACTCCTCGTCCGTCAGCAGCCCCGCCACCGAACGGTCGAGCAGCTCTTCCGGGTGCAGATCCGGGCCGTTCATGACTCCACCTCGAGCAGTTCACGGAGCGCGGGCCGCGCGTCAATGCGGTTGCGCAAGGCTTCCTTGGCGAGCCGCACGCGGCTCCGCACGGTGTTCACCGGGACGCCGGTGGTCTCGGCGACCTCCTCGAGCGAGAAGCCGAAGACCACGCGCAGCGAGAGGGTTTCCGCCTGCTCCTCGGGGATGTCCGCGAGCAGCTCGCGCAGCGCGGCGCGGCGGCGCTCGGCCACCAGCTCCGAGGGCTGGGACGGGGAGAGCCCCTCGAGCGCGTCCACGTCCACCTCGTCCACGCGGCGGGACGCCTGGAGCGCGCGGCGGCGGCGGGCCGCACAGGCCGTGCGCGCCACGATGCGGTAGGCGAACCGGGCCGGGCCGCACTCGCCGCGGAAGGTGGGCAGGGCCTGCACGAAGCCGATGAGCGACTGCTGCACCACGTCATCCAGGTCCGGGTCTGCCGGCCCCAGGATGGCCGCCGCTGCCCGGACCATGCCCGGCACGAGCGTCCGCAAAAGCTCCGGCGTAGGGGAGAGTCCCCCACCCTGCCCCACACTCACCTGCTGCAGCTGTTGAGCGGCGCCCATGTGTTCGATTCCTTGTGTTCCGGACTCGGAGGAAGTGAGCACTGCTTCCGCTGCTGGTGAAATTTCCGCTGAAGTTTCGGTGCTTTCCGCGGGGGATTCCGCTGCAGTGGGGACGTCAGCCCCGGCGGCCGCTGCGGCCTGGACCGCTTCCACGGCCTGGACCGCTTCGACGGCCTGGGCCACCACGCCGGGCTCGGCGGCCGCGTTCAGGGCGGGCTCTTCAGCCGTTGCCGGCGCGGCTGCCTCAAGGGTTCCCTCTTCCACCGACAGCGCGCCCTCCAACGCCGGCGCAGGCGCGGGCTCCGCCGCGACCGCCTCGGGAACTTCCACCGCAATGGACGGCGCCGGCTCCTCGCCCAGCGCCTCCAGCGCCAGCTCCGCCTCGTCCGCGACGGGCGCAGTCGCCTCCGCGGCCGCCTCCGGAATCTCCACCACCACCGACGGCGCGGGCTCCTCTCCGAGCGCATCCAGCGCCAGGTCAATCTCCTCTTCGGCCGCAGGGCTCTCCCCATTCAAGGGGACGGGCAACACCACGGAAGGCTCCGACTCCAGTGCCCCCAGCGCGCGGTCCACCTCCATGACCATGGACGGGGTGGGCTCGTCTCCCAGCGCGTCCAGCGCCACGTCTATCTCGTGCGCGTCCTGCCTGGCACGCGGCGCGGGCAGGGGCACCGGCGCTGGCACCGCGGCGGTGGGGACCGGCTCGAGCGCGCCGAGCGCGCGGTCCACCTCCATCACCAGGGACGGCGAGGGCTCATCCCCCAGCGCGTCCAGCGCGACTTCGATCTCCCGCTCGGCCGCCTTCGCCCGGGGGGGCGGCAGCGGGACAGGGGCCTCCACCTCCTCGAGCCCGCCGAGCGCAATGTCGATTTCGTCCGCGCTTTCGGACACACCGGTCCCCTGTCCGGTGGCGGAACGCTCGAGCTTGGCGTCGATGTCGCTCATCGGGCGGCCGATTCCTCCGGTCCTTCCCCTCGCCATACCCCGATCTCACGACGCCTTGGGACACCGGTCCCAGGGACGCCGAGGTGATCCTTCAGTGCGTGGTGAAAAACCGTAAAAATGCTAGCACGTCCCTCAGGCCGACCCAGATTTCTTCACTGGCCCATATGGGCACACACGGACCTACCCTATCTTTGCGGTGAGTGCCTGCCGGACGGCTGCGGGATCTGCCGCCGCGCCCAGCTCGCGCAGGGCCGCGCCGAGCAGGACGCCGAAGAGCTTCTTCTCCCCCGCCCGGAACCGGCTCACCTCGGCCGCGTGAGCCTGGAACACGCGCCCGAGGGCCGCGTCCACGGCCGAGGCCTCCACGCCCTTGTCCAGCCCCAGGGCGGACAGCCGGTCCGCAGGCGCCCCGCCCTGTTCCACCAGCGCGGACAGCAGCGCGCGCGCCGCCCCGGCCGGGAGCTTCCGCTCCTCGGCGAGCGAGACGAACTGGCCGAAGGCGGGGCCCGTGAGCGGCGTGCTCCCCGGCGCGCGGTCCCCGAGCAGCCCGAGCAGATCGTTGAGGAACCACCGCGCCACGCTGCGCGCCGGCGCACCGGACGCCAGCGCGGCGTCTACGAAGCCCGCTTGCGCCTCGCCCGCAGACACCAGGTCTGCCTCCTCCTCCGAGAGCCCCTTCTGCTGCAGAGAAGCATGGGCCGCGGCGAGCCGGGGGTTGGCGGCGCGGGCCTCGGCGCGGTGCTCCGCACGCCCCTTCCTCGGCGCGCCGGCCTTCTGCGCGGGCTTCTCCTTCTCCGGCTTCGGGTCTGCCGGGCGCGCCTCCGCCGGGCGAGCCCAGGTGTCCTTCAGCGTGAGGGTGCGGTTGAACACGGCGCGCGTGCTGGAATGTTCTTGCGGATCGCTGAAGAAGTACCCCAGCCGGAGGAACTGGAAGTGGCGGCCGGGCGCCGCCGCGGCCAGCGCAGGCTCCACCCGCGCTGCGGGGGCGTGCACCAGGGAACCCGGGTTGAGGTGCTTCAGGAAGTCCCCCTCCGCGTCCGGCTGGGCCACCTGGAAGAGGCGGTCATACAGGCGCACCTCGGCGGGCACGGAGGCCGTGGCGTGCACCCAGTGCAGCGTGCCGAACAGCTTCCGCCCGTCCGCGGGGTTTCCACCCCGGGAGGCCAGGTCCACCGTGCACTCGAGCGACTGCACCCGCCCCGCCGCGTCCTTGACCGGGCGCTCGCACCGCAGCACGTAGGCCCCCACCAGCCGGACCTCGCGTCCCGGGGCCAGCCGCTTCCAATCTGCCGGCGGCGCCTCGGCGAAGTCCTCGCGCTCGATGAGCAACTCCCGCCCGAAGGGCACCTGCCGCGTCCCGGCGCGCGCGGGCTCCCCCGGCCACCAGGTGACCTCCAGCTGCTCCAGCGTGTCCGCGGGCCAGTTGGTGACCGTCACCGGCAGCGGGTCCAGCACCGCCATGCCGCGCAGGGCCGAGCCCTCCAGGTCCTGCCGCACCGCGAACTCGAACTTGCCGATGTCCACCGTGGAGTTGTTCTTCGCCACGCCGATGAGCTCGGCAAAGTCCTTGAGCGCGAACGGGCGCACGCCGCGGCGCCGCATGCCGGCGACCGTGGGCATCCGCGGATCGTCCCAGCCGGAGACGTGCTTCTCCGTCACCAACTGCAACAGCTTCCGCTTGCTCATCACCGTGTAGTCCAGCGACAGCCGGGCGAACTCGTACTGCCGCGGCCGCACCTCCCAGGGCCCGAGGTTGTCCAGCACCCAGTCGTAGAGCTCGCGGTTGGTCTCGAACTCGAGCGTGCAGATGGAGTGGGTGATGCCCTCGAACGCGTCCTCGAGCGGGTGCGCGAAGTCGTACATGGGGTAGATGCACCAGGCGTCCCCCTGGCGGTGGTGGTGCGCGTGGCGGATCCGGTACAGCAGCGGGTCCCGCATCAACACGTTGGGGTGCGCCATGTCTATCCGGGCGCGCAGCACGCACTCGCCGTCCTTGAATTTCCCCGCCTTCATCTCCTCCAGCAGCCGGAGGTTCTCCTCCACGGGCCGGCCCCG
>VGRA01000215.1 GCA_016875515.1 Deltaproteobacteria bacterium
CCGCTTCATGAAGCGCGCGCTCCAGGTCCACCGCGAGCCCCTCGCGGCTCAGGACCTCGAGCACCTGCCGGGCCGAGGTGGCGGGGACGAAGACGTTGAGGTCCACGTCCCACGTGGCACGGACGAGTCCGTGGACGCCGAGGGCCAGTGCGCCGCCCAGCGCGTAATCAATCCCCGCCTTCTCCAGTGACTGGCCGAGCGACACGCCGAGCGAGAGCGGATCGGTGTTCACCGGGGCCCTTTCGCCGTGCGACGCAGCCGCGCGAGGGCCTCGCGCGTGGACGCTGGCAGTGGATCGCGGTGCGCCAGCGCGCGCTCCCTCAACTCGGGCGGCATGGCGCGCACCAGTTCCAGGGCAGACCGGCACAGCGCCGCGAGCAACTCCGCGCGCTCCTGGACCGACATGGCCCTCAACCGCACCAATTCCTCGCGATCCAGTCGCGCGTGGGTGGCCTGCTGCCGCGCTATCCACTCTCGGCCGTGCGCGGCGCTGCGCGGGACGCCGGCCTACCTCGCCCCCGAGGTGGTCCGCGGCGAGCCCGGGGATGGCCGCACAGGTCTCCTCGCCCTGGGGCGCGTGCTGCACCCGCGCCTCACGGGCCGCCCGCCGTTCCCTCCCGGAGACCCGGCGGTGCTGCTGCACCAGCGCGCCTCGGCCCATCCCGCCGCGCCGCTCTCGAAGCGGACCCCCACCGGGGAGCGCGTCCCGCCGGTGCTGCGGGGGCTGGTACTCCGCCTGCTCGAGCCGCTGGCTCCGCGCAGGCCTGGCTCTGCGGCGGAGGTGCTGCGGCGGTTGTCAGTGACCGGCGCCTGACGCGGGGGCGAGCGCCCCGTCCACCATGCGCCCGTCCTGGATGCTCAGTGCGCGGTGGGCGTGGGCCACCACGCGGGGATCGTGCGTGGAGAAGAGGAACGTGACGCCCTCCTGGCGGTTGAGCCCGAGCATCAGCTCGAGGATCTGCTCGCTCGTGTGCGAGTCCAGGTTGGCGGTGGGCTCGTCCGCGAGCACCAGCCGCGGCTGGGTCACCAGCGCGCGCGCAATGGCCACCCGCTGCCGTTGCCCCCCGGACAGCTCGTCCGGCCGGTGGCGGACGAAGCTGGACAGCCCCACCGCGTCCGCCAGCTGCCGCGCCCGCTCCCGGGCCTGGGCCGCTGTCACGTCCGGGCGCAGCGCCAACGGGAACTCGATGTTCTCCAGCACGTCGAACACGGGCACCAGGTTGAAGCCCTGGAAGATGAAGCCGATCTTCCGGTTCCGCACCTCGGCCAGCGCGTCGAAGTCCCGGGCGCTGACGTCTTCCCCATCCAGCACGTAGGTGCCGGCGGAGGCCCGGTCCAGGCAGCCGATGATGTTGAGCAGCGTCGTCTTGCCGGAGCCGGAGGGGCCCGTCACGACGGTGAACTCGCCCGGGGACACGGCGAGGTCCACACCGCGCAGCGCGGTCACCTCCGTCTTCCCCAGCGTGTAGGTCTTCTGGATGCCCCGCAGTTGCAGCAGCTCTGCCATGCCCACTCCCGCCATGCCCTAATAGAACAGCCTCGCCTCGACCATGCCGCGCCCCGCGAACGGCAGCGCCCCGTACTCGCTCACGTGGGTGCCATCGGACGCCTTCACCGCCAGCGCGTCTGGCCCCGGCAGGGGCAGGAATGCGAACGCCGAGAGCGTCATCCATTCCGTGGCAGACCAGCTGAGGGAGGGCGTCCAGAGCGTGGACAGGTCCAGCAGGTTGGCCACCAGCACCAACTGCGCGGTGAAGTCGTCCCGGATGCGGGGCCTCTGGTAGCTGGCGAAGAGGTAGTGCTGCCCGCGCGGCTCGAAGGCAAACCGCACCGGCAGGCCGTCCCCCTGCGTGGAGGGCATGGCGGAGGGCAGGCCCGGCACGCCCAGTGCCCGGGCGTCCCGCAGCAGGACCAGCGCGTCCGCGGAGGCCTGGTAGTCCGCCCGCGTCCACCCGTCCGCCTGGTACAGGTACTCGAGCGAGGCGATGGACTCGTCCGTGAACTGGCGCCGCGTCCCCACCAGCACGCGGGGGAGCACCGCCTCGTCGTCCAGCCGGCGCAGCTCGTAGAGGGAGCCGGACTGCTGCGCGCAGCCGAAGGCGTTCCCCAGCGTGGCCACGCAGTCCGGCTTCACGTAGCTGCGCGGGCTGCCCTGCTGCAGCAGCGCTTCCACGTGCAGTTCCTGGTCGGTGAAGAAGTACCGGCTGGCGGACAGCCCGAAGCGCCACGGGTGCTCGTACGCGTCCACCGAGCGGTTGCCGTAGAAGGCCATCACGTTCAGGTCCGTCTCCGCCACGAGCGCGTAGGCGCGCGCGGCGAGCTGGTAGTGGGTCTGGGTGTCCCGCTTGTCGTACTCGGGCCAATAGAGGAACTGCGTGGGGATGCCGGCGCTCTGCATGAGCAGGGTGGGAGCGGCCAGCAGGGTGAGCGTCAAAGGCTCCAGCGGCGCCTCCAGCTGCGCCACCCAGGCACCCGCGCGCTGGAAGGTGGGGTCCGTGGGATCCCGCCGCGGGTTGAGGAGGTCCGTGGGGTTGAAGGCCATGCCAGAGCCCCAGGTGATCCGCTTCTTGCCCACCAGCAGGTGCAGCGCGGGGGCGAACTCGTGGCTCCAGTACAGCTCGTTGAGGCTCACCACCGGCAGGGCGGCCGCGGTGGGGCGGTCCTCCAGCGCCACGTCCCGCCCGTCCCTCCACCCGTGGTACGCGCCGGACCGGTTGGCCACGAGCGACACGTCCGAGAAGCCAAAGGAGCGGGGCCGGGGGCTCACCTTCACCTGGGTGTTGAACTCCAGCAGCCCCTGCGCCTGCGGCTGGTCGTCCGTGGGCAGCAGCCCCCAGGTCCGCGAGCGGGTGAAGGTGAAGCGGCCGGCGAGGTAGCCGGTGGCCTCCACCTCCGGGCCGGCCCACGCCGGGGCAGCGCACAGCACCAGCAGCAGGGGGCCGAGGCGGCGCACGGGGATCACCGCCCCAGGTCCGTCTGCATGAAGCGCTGGGGCGGCGCCTCCACGTCCAGCGACAGCGAGCGCAGCACCAGGGTGGAGCTGCGGGCCGGCACCAGCTCGTTGCGCATCACCACCTTCGCGGGACGGTCGTAGCCCTTTGCAAACGTCTTCACCTCGGAGAATTCCGCGCTGCGCAGCAGCTTCCCGGAGGAGGCGTAGTAGCGGGCTGCCACCGGCTGGAGGTCCTTCCGGCGGACGTAGAGGGTGATGGCGTCGTAGGCGGTCTCGGGGTGCGTCGCCTTCAGCTTCGCGCAGAAGGTGTCCGGGACATCGGACGGCACCAGCGTCCCCTCGTAGTCCCCGGCGTAGTTCACCCGCAGCACGTCCGCGTTGTTGAAGTCCCCGCCCTGGAAGGACTCGCGGTTGGCAACGCGCGTGGCCCGCTTGAGGTTGGGCAGGTACACCCACATGTTGTCCCCCAGCCGCAGGATCTCCTGCCCCTTTACCGAGGCGGGCTCTCGGAACCAGACGCGGAACTTGTCCGCGTCCCGCTTGAGGAACCGCATGACGTAGGTGCGGCTGCTTCCGTCCTCGCGCACCGACGTGAGCTCGTTCTCCGCCTCGAAGACGGGGGGGCCCATCACCGCGTCGTACGCCTTGAGGATCGCCTCGGCGGTGGGCCCGGCGGCCGCGGCGGCAAGCGGGAGGAGAAGGAGGAGGGCGGGGAGCAGTCGCATGGGCGAATCCAGGTGGGAGGGCGCGTCAGCTGCGGAGGGCCTGCACGGGGTCCAGCCGCGAGGCGCGCCAGGCGGGCCAGAGGGAGGCGAGCACGGAGCCCGACACGGCCACCGCCACCGCCGCCGCGACGAACAGGGGTGTCACCTGCGGGCGCAGCACCGTCACCGCCGCGATGCCGGAGATGTTGAAGGAGATGCCCAGCGCGGCCACGCCCCCCACCAGCAGCCGCCCCGCCAAGGCGCCCATCAGCCCCCCGGCAAGGCCGATGAGGACCCCCTCCAGCAGGAACAGCTGCAGGATGGCCCGCCTGCGGACCCCCAAGGCGAGCAGCATGCCTATCTCCCGCGTCCGCTCGAAGACGCTCATGGACATGGTGTTGATGATGCCGGTCAGCACCACCACGAAGAGCAGCAGGGAGACCCCGCCGAGGAGGGTGTTCTGCCGGTAGATGACGTCCCTCAAGAAGGCCTGAAGGTCCCGCCATGTGTGCACCTCCACGTCCGGCCCCAGCGCAGCGCGCAGCGCGTCCGCCGTCTCCTCCAGGCGGGAGAGCTCGTGCACCCGCACCGCGTACTCGGTCACGCGTCCGGCCATGCCCACCAGGCCCTGCGCGGTGGACAGGGGCAGCACTGCCACGCGCTGGTTCTCGAAGGGGAAGGCGCTCTCGGTCAGCCCCTTCACCTGCACGTCCAGCGAGTTGACCCGCCCGCCGGGGCTGGTGGCCTGCAGCGCAACGGAGCCGCCCACCCCCACGCCGAACGCCCCGGCCAGGGCGCTGCCCAGCAGCGCGGCGTCCGCGTCCGCGGGCTGCAGCATGCTGCCGCCTGCCTTCACGGTGACCGCCGACCGGGGACAGGTCTCCAGCTCGTGCGCCAGGTCCACGCCCCGGCCCACGAACAGCGTCTGGGCCCGCCCGTTGGAGGCCTGGCCGTTGATGACCAGCCGCCCGGACGCCCCGGCCACGTTGGGAATGGCGAGCAGCCTCTGGCGGAAGGGCTCGTCCGCCGGCAGCGAGAGCTCCAGGGGGGCCGCGTCCGCGCTGTCCACGTAGCCGCGGCGGTGGACCTGCAGCGCCCCCACCCGCGCCTCCACCGTGTCCTCGATGAGCATGGACTGCAGGCCCCACATGAGGCCCCGCGCGTTGACGATAACCATCACGCCGAAGAAGACTGTTAGCCCGGTGAGCAGGCTGCGGCGGCGGTTGCGCCCCACGTTGCGCAGGGCCATGGACAGGAGCCGCTTCATGCGTGTGCCAGCGCCTCCACCGGGCGGAGCCGGGAGGCGCGGCGGGCCGGCCACAGCGCTGCCAGCGCCGCCCCCACGGTGGCCTGCGTCATCACCCGCGCCACGAAGAGCCCCTGCACGGACGGGTGGATGATCACCGCCACCTTTGCGCCGGGGGCCGCCATCTGGATGCCCGCGTGGGCCATCCACGCCACCGCGCCCAGTCCCAGCCCCGCCCCCACCACCGCGCCCAGCGCCCCGAGCACCAACCCCTCCAGGACGAACAACTCCGCCACGCGCCGCCGCCGCATGCCCAGCGCCAGGAGCGTCCCCACCTCGCGCACCCGCTCCAGCACCCCCATCAGCATGGCGTTCACCAGCCCCACCAGCACGACCACGAGGAAGAGGGTGGAGAAGGCGTCGAACAGCTCCCCCTGCATCCCCAGCAACTCCTTCACGAACGGGATGCGCTCCTCCCAGGTGATGACCTCGTAGTCGTCCCCCAGCGCGGCCTGCAGGGCCGCCCTCACCTGGGCGGTGGAATGGCCCGGGGCCACGGCCACGGCGTACTCGGTGACGCA
>VGRA01000216.1 GCA_016875515.1 Deltaproteobacteria bacterium
CACGTCCAGGCCGTCCTGGGCCCAGCCGAAGCGGCGGCTCCCGGCGTGGCCGTTGACCGTGTACTTGAGCTGGGCAGAGCGGTCCGGGGCCCTGAACGCTACGTCGGCGGTCAGCGCCATGCCTCCCTCCACCGTGGACTCCTCGTAGCGGAGCGGCCGGAGCGTCCAGGCGTCCAGCGTGCTCGTGGCCTGCCCGGTCACCTTGCGGACCTTGCTGAAGAACGTGTTGCTGCGGACGTCCACCCGGATGGGCAGCCGGGTGCCGTTGCGGGGCAGGGTGCGGATCTCCATCTGGCCCGCCTGCGCCCCCAGGGCGTCCACGTCGAACTCGAGCAGTTCGCCCGGCGTGAAGGCGAAGGGCGTGCGGGGCAGCCCGAGCGACTTGCACTCTGCGTCCGGCGGCATGGGCGGAGGCCCGTGGGATGGCTCGGCGGCGAGCGCGGCAACGAGCAGCGTGGAGATCATGGCGTGTCCCTCGTCCGGCCCCTCTGCCCGGTAGCGACGGCGGGAGGCCACCGCGTATTCAGCGCCGAGCGCAGCCGTGCGCGGAAGGCGTCCCAGGTGGCGGGATCCCGGGAGATGTCATGGCCGGACCTCACCACCGTCCGGACCGCCCGCTGCGCCTCCTGCTCGCCCCCCAGCCGGGAGAGCAGCCGCAGCGACTCGTCGTCCTCCAGCCCGTCCCGCAGCACCTTCAGCCGCAGGCTCTCCACCGGGACATGGCCACCGCCCGGCAGGCGGGACGGCGTGCCGGGGTAGAAGAGCGTGCCGTCCCCGTTGCCCCCGAAGGCGCGGATGTCCTCCCAGGGGTCGCCGTGGTCGAACTGGTACACCATGGCGAAGTAGAGCTCCCCGTCCACGCCGGCCAGGGAGCCCAGCGGCCCCATGGCGCGGTTGAGGGTGACGGGGTGGTCCACCATGTACGAGGCCCAGCCGGTGAAGGCGCGCGCCGTGGCGGCGTCCAGCACCTGCTCGCCGCACCCGTGTGAGAGGCGGCTCTGGTGCCAGAAGAGGCGCCGCGCCCCCAGTGCCCGGCGCAGCGCAGGGAGGGGCGCCGGGCGGGGGCAGGTGGCCGGACCGGGCCACGGATAGAAGCAGTTGAGGACCGGGGCGAGGACGTCCGCCGCTCCCAGCACGCGGCCGTCCAGCGGGGCGGTCACGAGCACCGGGATGCGTGAGCCCTGGCGCACCGCGCGCGCCTGCCTATGCACGAACGGGAAGTCCGCCGCGGTGGGCTCGTCCTTTGCGTAGAAGAAGAGCAGGGCGGGCCAGCCCTTCTCCAAGAGGTGCCGCTTGATGGCGCGGTAGAGCTGCGCGCGGGCCTCCGGCGGCAGGCGCGGATCGTCCCGGACCTCGCCGGTGGTGAAGAGCGCGCCGGAGGGCAGGGCGGTGCCCTCCAGGAACGGGGCGAGCTCGGCGCCGTACGCGGAGAAGTCCACCGCGAGCCGCCCGTCCCGCCACCGCGTGGGGAGCGGATCTATCCCCATCCCGTGAAGGCTCACCCGGTGGGCACCAGCGGGGGCGCCTCGGCAGACACCAGTTCCAGCCCCTCGTGCACCTGGAGCTGGAACCCCTCGCACTCGCCCCGCAGCAGCGACAGGCGCGCGGCCGGGCTGCCGGGCACGGATGCGCCCGGGCGCACCTTGGCCCAGGGCGAGACGAAGGCCGCGTCCGGTCCGGCGGACAGCAGCCACAGCGCGAGCAGCGCAGTCACGGCAGGCCTCCCCCCGGCGGGGGCGGCCCGCCTGGCTACTCGGCCTGCGGGCGTTGGCCGCGGGTCGCGCTCGCGAGCGCGGAGCCGGAGCCCCGTCCCTCGCGGTACTCCACGATCTCCGCCTCCACCGTGCCGAGCACGAAGTCCGCCTCGATCCGGACCGGCACGTGGGAGGGATCGGTGGTGAGGTACACCCGCGTCAGCCGGTTGGTGCGTGCCTTGCCGCTGAAATCCGTGGCGACGTTCAGCTGGAACACCTCCCGCTGGCCCAGCGGCGTCTTGAGCGTCTGGCGGCTGACCACCGTGGCGTTCAGCACGAACGTCTTCTCGCCGGTGAAGACCGGGAAGTCGTAGCTGCGCCCCAGATCCAGGGGCTGGTTGCGCAGCGCGAACGCCGCAGTGGCGATGTCATGCGTGCCGCTGACGACGGGGAGGGTCTTCTCCCGCGCGGGCTTGCCTTCCGGCTGCAGCACCACCTTCGCCTCGCCCCGCGCGTGGTCCACCTGCACCTGCTGCCGGCGCCGGCTGCCCCCCTCGTCCGCCTGGAAGTCGTGGCCAAGCGTCCGCTGGCCCACCGGGTCCCACCAGGAGGTGGACCGGTCCTGCACCGGGAAGACGCGGAAGAGCCAATGGGTCCGCGTCTCGTTGCAGATGGGCCAGCTGCGCGCGCCGAAGGCGATCTCCGGCTCGCCCACCTCCAGCGTCATGCTCGCCGCGGTGAGCCCCAGGTAGCGCAGGGTGTAAGTCGCCTTCTCGCCCGGACCGAAGGACGAGGGGAGCTCGCCGCCTGCCCAGGCGCCCGCCGCTCCCGCGAATGCGCAGAGTGCAACCCACCGCGCCATGTTCCCGAACTCCCGTCTGCACCGCATGCCCGGTCCACCGTAGACAGAGCGCCCGGTGCCCGCCACATCTGCGGCAGTGACGGACGGGGCCGCTCCCCCATTCAACACCTGCCCGGCGGATGGGCTAGAGAGGAGCCCATGCGTTTCCTCCGTGTCGCCGCCTTGAGTGCGCTCCCGCTCGCCGCCTGTGGCAAATCCGAGCCGGTCCCCGAGCCCAGAACCACCGTCCCCACCACCTACCGCGTCATCTCCGGGGTGAGCATGGGGGCCATCGGCACGGCGGCGCTCGGCTTTGCCCGGCCGCAGCTGTTCGACGGGATCGGCATGCAAGGGGGGCCGCTGGACGCCGCGCTCATCATGCGGTCCATGGACCGCTTCTACCTGACCCACGGGTGCACGCTGCAGGAGCTGGAGGCGCTGCTGCAGCAGGGGGCGGACCAGCTGAACACCCCCGCCCTGGTGGACGCCTGCGCGCGCCGCACGCCCCACCTCAAGTTCGAGCACAGCCAGGACCTCAACCACTGGCACACCACCACCAACGGCGGGACGTTCGACCGGGACTCGTACCTGGAGATCTTCGAGGACCTGCTGGTGGCGCACGGCAACCCGCTGTCCGAGAACCCGGCCTCCCCGGTGTCTCCCCCCGGCGTGGACCCGGAGCGGGTGCGCAACCCGCCCCCGGATTTCTGCAGCAACCCGGTGCGCGTGAAGAACCTCTTCAACGCCGAGTACAACCCCGAGGGGAGGTACGACGCCATCACCTTCTGTGACGGCGAGCGCAAGGTGTGGTTCTGCCGCAGCGGGCAGGAGATCGTGGACTTCTGCTCGGCCCCGGCCAACATCAGCCAGCCCCTGGACGCCTCGCAGGAGGCCGCCTTCGCCGAGGCGTACTGCGCCCAGAAGGGCGGGGCGCAGGTGGCCAACAAGGGCAGCCAGCCGCTGATGCTCCTGGACAACTGGGGCAAGGTGGACGCGTGCCGGCTGGGCACGGTGCCCGTCCCCATGGTGCTGGCCGTGGACATGAACGGCAACGGCCGCCGGGACTACGGCGAGCCGGTCATCAACAACGGGCAGGAGCGGTTCGACGACGTGGGCGTGGACGGGTGCCCCAACGCGCAGGAGGACGGCAAGGGGGGCTGCAGCGCGGCGGCGAACCTGGCCGGGGATCCCAACGGGGATGACTACGACGCGGAGAAGAACCCGCTCGGCACCGAGTCCAACTGGACCCACGACGACGGCGAGCCCTTCCGGGATCTCGGCCTGGACGGCGTGGCGGGCACGAAGGACGTGGGCGAGGGCAACGGCGCGTTCGACATGTCCTCCGGCCGCCGCCACTTCTTCGAGTGGGACGCGCGCACCAACTTCCGCAAGCTGGACGCGGCCGGCAAGGCGCGGCTGTCGGTGTTCGGGGATGGCGGGGTGCGGGACATCTTCAACCTGGGGCTGATGGCCGCGCAGGTGCACGGGCTGGTGGCCCACTTCGCCCCGGGCCTGGCGGGCAGCTACCGGGACTTCACCCAGCTCCCCGGGCTGGTGGACCGCAACGGCTACTTCAACCCGTGGTCCGGCAATTGGAAGCTCCCGCCGAAGCACATGTTGGTCTTCTACGGGAAGGAGGATCCCACGGACCAGGACCGCATCAACGGCGAGGGGGACCATGTGGGCACCGCCTCGCAGGCCATTGATCGCTTCGGCACGCTGTTCGGCTGGGCAGGGCAGGTGTGGTCCTCGCTCCCGCGCCCGCCCACTGGCGGCGGCAGCGGGCTGGGGGACCGGCTGCTGGCGGACCTGGAGTACGAGAGCATGGCGCTGGGGGCCAAGCGGAACTACGCCGTGTACCTACCGCCCGGCTACGACGATCCCGCCAACGCGGAGGTGCGCTACCCGGTGCTGTACCAACTGCACGGGTACGGCATGGATCCCAACGGGATGCTGGGCACCTCGGTGGTGGCGGATCCCTACATGCGGGACGCCCAGACCGGCCGGCTGCGGCCCATGATCCTCGTCTTCCCCTCCGGCCGCTGCTGTCACGAGCAGCCCTCCACCGGGGCGCGGGACTGCCGGGACGCGGACGACCAGGGCGTGCGCTACGACGGGCGCGCGGGCTGGCGGCGCACCTGCCGCACCGGCTCCTTCTACGTGAACGGGCAGGGCTACACCCCCGGCAGCGGGCTGCGCTACGCGGACGCCTTCTACGAGCTGGTGGACGAGGTGGACCGCAAGTTCCGCACCCTGCCGCCGGCAGAGGTGGAGGCCCGGTGAGCGGCGCGCACGGCAGCCACGGTCACGACGAGGGGGACGGGGACGAGAAGCCCGAGGGCCCTCCCACCGAGTTCGACTGCCCGGACTGCAACGCCAACAACCCCTGTGACGCGCTGCGGGACAAGGACGAGGTGCTGTGCCTGTACTGCGGCGGCAGCTTCGAGGTGCGCCTGCCGCCGCAGGGGAAGATGAAGCTGAAGGCGCTATGAGCGCGGCGGGCGCGCGCCGAACAGGGCGGTGCCCACGCGGACCACGGTGGCCCCTTCCTCCACGGCCACCTCGAAGTCGGACGTGGTGCCCATGGACAGCCCGGCCAGCCCGTGGCGGGCCGCGAGCGCCCTGAGCTGCCTGAACCAGGGGCGGGAGGCCTCGGGATCCTCCGCCAGCGGCGGCAGGGCCATGAGCCCCACCGCGCGGAGGTGGGGGCACGAGCGTACGTGGGCGAGCAGCGCGGGCAGCCCCTCCGGTGTGACACCGGACTTGCTGGCCTCGCAGGCCAGGTTGATCTCCAGGTAGCAGTCCAGCGGTGGCAGATCGGCGCGGCGCCGATCCAGCTCGTCTGCCAGCTCCACCCGGTCCAGCGCGTGCACCGCGGTGGCAACCTTCGCCACGTACTTGGCCTTGTTCACCTGGAGCCCGCCAATGGCGTGCCA
>VGRA01000217.1 GCA_016875515.1 Deltaproteobacteria bacterium
CGATGAAGTGGACGATCCGCGCGCCGCTGTCCTTGCCCCAATAGTCCAGCGCGCTGGCCGCGCGGCCAGTGGCCTTCGCCCACTGCTCCGTGGTGGCGATGTAGCCGATGGGGGCGTCCAGCCAGACGTAGAAGAACTTGTCCGTCTCACCCGGAATGGGGAAGCCGAAGTACGGCCCGTCCCGGCTGATGTCCCAGTCTGCCAGCCCCTTCTCGAAGAACTGCTGCAGCTGCGCCGACACGCCGGGGTGCACGAAGCGCGCGTCCCGGATGAACCGGTTCAGCTCCTCGGCGTGGCGGGACAGCTTGAAGAACAGGTGGGTGGAGCTCTTGCGCGTGGGCGGCGTCCCGCACAGCGAGCAGCGCGGACCAATGAGCGCGGTGGGCTCGTGCGTGCGGCCGCACTTGTCGCAGACGTCCCCGAACTGGTCCTGTGCCTTGCAGTTGGGGCAGGTGCCGCGCACGAAGCGGTCCGGAAGGAAGCGCTTGTCCTGCTCGCACCACGTCTGCTCGATGTCCCGCCGCTCGATGTCTCCAGCCGCCTTCAGCCGGTCGTAGATGAGCCCAGCGTAGTGGCGGTTCTCCGCCGAGTTGGTGCTCCCGTACGTGTCGAAGGACACCTGGAAGTCCCGGAAGTCTGCCTGGTGGGACTCGAACCACCGGGCAATGAAGGCCTCGGGCGTCAGGCCCTGCTTCGCCGCGTTGAGCTCGATGGGCGTCCCGTGGGTGTCGTCTGCGCACAGGTACACGGCGTCCACGCCGCAGCTCCGCAGGAAGCGCGTGTAGATGTCTGCCTGCACATACTCCACCAGGTGACCCAGGTGGATGGGTCCGTTGGCGTACGGCAACGCCCCAGTCACCAGGACCTTCTGCGGGTTGCTCGGGGATGGGTGACTCACGCTGCCTCCTGGAGGGGCGGGCACCTTACCTGTTTCGCTGCATCACGCGCAGCAGGAGCCGCTCGAGCACGAGCTGACCCTCGTGCAGCTCCCGGACGCGCCCGTGCCGTTGCCCCGCCCCGCCGGACTTGAGCTCCACGTCGGCCTCCGCGCAGGCGAGCAGGCCCTCCAGCAGCGCGTCCTCTCCCAGGTGGGCCGCCGCCGTCATGTCCATGAACAGGCCGTAGGGGTGCGGGATCTTCGCCTTCGCCGCCTTCAGGTCCCGCTCGATGTCCGGGAAGATCTCCGCCTTGAACCGGGCGTAGTTGCTGGGCACGGGCCCCCTCACGTAGCGCGCCAGCCGCGCCCGCCCGTCCACCAACCCCCGCACGACGCTCGCCACGGCGCCCAGCAACTGCAGCGCGTGCACGTGGTGCTCCAGCGCGTCCGCGACGTACTGGAGCGCCGCGGGAACATTGCGCTTCTTGATGGCATCCGAGAGCTCCATGAACTCCTCGTCCCGGGCCCGCTCCACCAGCAACTCCACCTCCGAGGCCTCGATGGTGGTGCCCTGGGCGTACAGCGCCAACTTCTCCAGCTCGGACTGGAGCAGGCGCATGTTGGCCCCCACCCGCTCCTTGAGCTCCGCCGCCGCTGCCGCGGACAACCGCTTGCCCAACGGCTTGAGCACCTCCTGCGCGAACGCCGAGATGTCCAGATCCTTCAGCTTGTCTGCCACCTCCCGCTCGATGACGTGGCCCTTCTCCCGGGCCACCTTCACCAGCGGGTTCTTCGCGTCCAGGTCCGAGAGGGCGATGACCAGCGAGTGGCCCGGCGGCAACCCCCTTTCCAGCTCCGCGCAGAGGGGAGCGACGTCCCCTTCCGGGGCGCTGATGCGCTCCTCGCGGCAGTACGCTGCCGCTTCGCGGAGGAACTGCACGTCTGCCTCGGCCAGCTCCACGTCCAGCTCGTCGCGCCACCGGCCCACGCCCGGGGCGCCGTCCGCGGTGGGATCCAGATCCGCGGCGCCCCAGCCCGCGCGCGCCGCCAGCGCGAGCAGCCGCCGCGCCCCCTCCTTGCGGCGCCCCGCCTTCCACGCCTCGCGGGCGCGGGCGAGGCCGTCACCCTTGTTCTTCTTCGGCGCGAGGAACTCCGGGTCCCGCAGCAACGCCACCTTGCGCCCGGGGAACATGGGGAGGGTGACCAGTTCCTGCGCCACCTCGCGCGGGCTGGCCCCGTCCAGCACGAAGTAGTTGAGCCCCGCGGAGGCGCCCGGGAGGAGGCGCTTCACCAGTTCGTCCGCGCCCTTGCGGACGAGGAACTCGTCTCCCACCAGCACGTACACCGGCGCGGCGGGCGTCTTCTCCAGCGCCGCCAGCGCCTCCTGCAACGCCTCGCTCATGGCGCCCTCCGCTCGGCCCGCTTTACCTGGATGAGCAGGCGCTCCCACTGCAGGCGCGGGGAGGCGTTGTTGCGGGTCATCCAGCCCAGCGCCTCGTCCAGCAGCCGGTCCCGCCGGTGGATGTCCGCGTCCGAAATCCGCCCGGCCACCCGTGACGCCAGCTCCGCGAGGTCCGCGTTGGCGAGCCGCCCTCTGCCCGCACGCGCCAGCGCGACGTCCCGCGTCCAGAACTTGAGGAGCCGCACCGAGGCCTCCGCCTCTTCCCGGGACGCGCTGTACCGCTCGGCGAAGCGGGTGAGGGTGCCCAGGTCGTGCAGGCCCACCGCCTCGAAGGACTCGATGAGCTCCCGCCGCCCGGCAAGCGCCTCCACGTCCATGGCGAGCGCCTGCCCGAGGCTCCCGTTGGAGAGCTCCGCCACGAACGCCGCCGGCGGCCCGTCCAGCTTCCGCTCGGTGCGGAGCCGCTGGAGGATCAACTCCCGCGGCAGCGGGCCGAATGGAACCTTGCTGCACCGGCTGCGAACGGTGGGCAGCAGGCGGTTCACCGCGGAGGCGAGCAGCAGGATGATCGTCCCGGCGGGGGGCTCCTCCAGCGTCTTGAGGAAGGCGTTCTGCGCTTGGTTGTTGAGCTGTTCCGCCAAGGCCAGCACCGCCACCTTGTAGCGGCCCTCCAGCGCCCGGTACGAGAGCCGCTCCTGGAGCTTGCGGACCTGCTCGATCTTGATGTCCCGGGAGGGCGTGTGGGTGAAGTCACTCCGCCCCGCGTACCCGCGCCGCACCTGCTCGTCCTCCGGCATCACCCACGTCACGTCCGGGTGGTTGCGCCGGGCCACGCGCGCGCACGTGGCGCAGGTGCCGCAGCCGGCGTTCGGGGCGCCATCGCACAGCAAGGCCTGGACGAACCCCACCGCCGCGAGTTCCTTGCCCACGCCTTCCGGTCCGCTGAAGAGCCACGCGTGGTGGATGGAGCCGGTGCGGAGGGCGCCGCGCAGGGACTCCATCGCGCGGGGCTGACCCTGGACGTCGTCGAGTGGCATGGGGGACGGGAATCTTTCGGAGAGGCCGCCCCGAGGTCAATCGGTTACGGACCCGGGCTGATGATCCAAGCACTCGAGAGCGACCTCTCCCTCCTCGCCGCGGGGCTGGTCCTGCTGTTGGCGGCCGGGCTTCATGCGCTCGCCCGGTCGCCGTCCACGCGCGCGGACGTCCGCGGGGCCATGGCGTGGCTGGTGGTCTATTACGCGCTGCGCATCCCGGACCTGTTCCTGCAGGGGCCCGCGGTGACGCTCCCCCGCAAGCTGCTGGACGTGGCGTGGATGGTGGCGCTGTCTTTCGGCCTCATCCGGTTCTGCGTGTCCCTGCTGATTCTGACCCTGCGGGCGCGCAGCGGCGGCGAGGTGCCGAAGATCCTCCGGGACGTGCTGGACATGGTGCTCTACGCGGCGGCGGCGCTCGCCATCATCCGGGCGGAGCTGCAGGTGGACATCACCGGGCTGCTCGCCACCAGCGCCATCCTGTCCGTGGTGCTGGGCCTGGCGCTGCAGGACACGCTGGGCAACCTCTTCGCGGGGCTGTCGCTCCAGTTCGAACAGCCTTGCCGGGTGGGGGACTGGCTCAAGGCGTCAGACTACACCGGGCGCGTGGCGCAGGTGACCTGGCGTTCCACGCGGATCGAGACGCGCCGCGGCGAGCACGTCACCCTGCCCAACAGCCTCATCTCCCGGGGCGCCCTGCAGAACTGCTCGCGGCGGGACGGCGTGGCGGTGGGCGTGGACGTGCCGCTGGGGCTTGCCTACGAAGCGCCCCCCAACCGGGTGAAGGCCGCGCTGCTGGAGGCCGCGGCGGGGACGCCGGGCACGGTGGCCTCAACGGCACCGCAGGTGGCCGTGTTGTCGTTTGACGACAGCGCCATCCGCTACCGGGTGCGGCTGTTCGTGGCAGACTGGGCGGACGCAGACTGGGCCACGGACGAATTTTTGTCCCGGGCATGGTACCGGCTCCGCCGCGAGGGGGTGGAGATCCCCTACCCCCAGCGGACCGTCCACCTCCGCCCGCAGGCGGAGGCACCCGGCTACTCTGCCGCGCAGGTGGACGCCGTGCTGCGGCGCGTGGAGATCCTCTCCGTGCTGACCGAGGCGGAGCGCAGGCACGTCGCCAGCGAGCTGCGCCCGCGCTGGTTCGGACGGGGCGAGCAGGTCATCGAGCAGGGCGCCCCCGGGCAGACGTTCTACGTGGTGGCCGAGGGCACGGTGGCGGTGTTGACGGGGAAGCCCACGGTCGAGGTGGCACGGCTCTCCACCGGTGCGACCTTCGGCGAGATGTCCCTGCTGACCGGAGAGCCCCGCGCCGCCACCGTGGTGGCCGCAACGGACGCGCTGCTGCTCGAGCTGGACCGGCCCACCTTCGCCCAGCTGTTCGCCGGGCACGACGGGCTGGCACCCGAGCTGGCGCGCGTGCTCGCCGAGCGGCGCTCGCAGCTGGACAGCGCGGCGGCCCAGCCGGGCGCGCAGGGCGCAGAGCCGGAGGCGCACCGGATCCTCGGACGGCTCCGGCAGATCTTCAGCCTGCGCGCGGCCTGATCCCGGCGGCGCGTGCGCCGCGCCTCACCCTGCGCTGCCCCGGGCCGCAGCCCGGCAGCAGTAGACAGGACGCGCACGTGGTAGGCGCGGGTTTCGGGGGGCAGGCCCCGCTCATCCCGAAGTGGCAGAGCGCGAAGTCGAAGCGGACGGGGTCCACCGGGTCCACCTCCCTCAGCGCGGCGGTGATCTCCTCGGCGGTCCTCCACCCCAGGTCCTTCCGCCGCGTCAGCCCCAGCTGCCGCGCCATCCGCGCCACGTGGGTGTCCAGCGGGATGACCAGGGCCGCGGGCGCGGGCGTCTTCCAGGCCCCCAGGTCCACCGCGTCCGGGCCGCGCACCATCCAGCGCAGGAACAGGTTCAGCCGCTTGTACGCGCCGCCTGAGTCCGCGGACGGCAGCAGGTGGTGCAGCCCCCGCACCGGCCCCATCTTCCGCACCAGCGGCTCGCGCAGGACGGCCTCCTGCAGGGCCAGGCTGAAGGCGCGCAGGGCCGGCCGCAGCGCGCCGCCAGCGCCGGCAAGGCACCGCGCCATCAGCGCCTCGAGGCTGCCGTACTCGCGGAGCACCTGTCCCATGCCCAGCAGCAGGACGGCCAGGTCCGTCC
>VGRA01000218.1 GCA_016875515.1 Deltaproteobacteria bacterium
CGGGCCGTATTCCTCCTTCAGCGCGAGGTGGTTGGCGTCATGCAGGGTGGCCACCAGCGGACCGGGCCATGCAGCCGGCAGGGAGAAGGAGGTGGCGTGGAAGAGGGCAGGGCGGAGGCGGGCGAGCGACTCCAGCAGCGCCGGCTGCTCGGCGAGCGAGAGGAACCCCGCCCGGCAGCGGTGGAGCGGAAGATCCGGCGTGAGCGGACCCAGGTCTCCGGGCAGGCCCCGCGGCCCGGCCAGCCCCGCGAACTGCCAGGCCGGGGCCAGCCGGGGCAGGCGGCGCGCCAGCTCCAGCGCGTAGCGGGCAATGCCGTGCAGCTGTCCCTCGACCATCCGGAGATCAATGAGGACCAGGGGGCGCACGCAGCCGCACCGGATAGCAGATCCGCCGCCCCGCTGGGCAGTCCTCTGCTAAGGCTCCCGGGCCATGCGGGTGGCGCTGGTCCACGACTGGTTGGTGACGGCGCGGGGAGGGGAGCGCGTGCTGGAGGCGCTCTGCCGGATGTTCCCGGGCGCGGAGCTCTTCACGCTGCTGCACCAGCCCGGCTCGCAGTCCGCGCTCATCGAGCAGCGGCGCATCACCACCTCGCTGCTGGACCGGATCCCCGGGGTGTACGGGCGGTACCGGCACCTGCTGCCGCTCATGCCCGCGGCCATAGAGGCGCTGCGGCTGGACGGGTTCGACCTGGTGATCAGCTCCAGCCACTGCGTGGCCAAGGGGGTGCGCGTCCCGGCCGGCGCCAGGCACCTGTCCTACGTGCACGCCCCCATGCGGTACATGTGGGACCTCTTCGACGACTACTTCGGGCCGGGGCGGGCGAGCGCGCCGGTGCGGTGGGCGGCACGCGTGGCCCGCCCGGCGCTGCGGGCGTGGGACCGGTCCTCGGCGCAGCGGCCGGACCTGCTCGTTGCCAACAGCCACCATGTGGCCGGGAAGGTGAAGGCCTTCTGGGGGCGGGAGGCGCCCGTCGTGCATCCGCCCGTGGATTTGTCCCGCTTCACCGCCGCCCCGCCAGGGGAGGGCAGGGGCGGCTATTTCCTGTGGCTGGGGGCGCTCGCCCCCTACAAGCGGGTGGACCTGGCGCTGGAGGCCTTCCGCCGCACCGGGCTGCCGCTTTGGGTGGCGGGGGACGGGCAGGACGCGGCGCGGCTGCGTGCGTCACTCCCGTCCAGCGTGAAGCTGCTGGGGAAGGTGGCGGACGCGGACGTGCCCTCGCTCTACCGGGAGGCGCGCGCGCTCGTCTTTCCAGGGGAGGAGGACTTCGGCATCACCCCGCTGGAGGCGCAGGCCAGCGGCAGGCCCGTCCTTGCGCTGGGGCGGGGTGGGGCGCTGGAGACGGTGACGGAGCGCACCGGCGTCTTCTTCCGCGACCAGACCGTTGAGGGGTTGGTGGAGGCGGTGCGCGTGTTCGAGCGCAGCTTCGAGCCCGGCTTCCAGCCCGCCGAGGCGCGCGCGCAGGCGGAGCGGTTCAGCCCCGCCGCGTTCGAGGCGGGGCTGCGCGCGCAGTTGGGCCGGCTGGGAGTGTGACGGGCGCGGCGGCGCTCTGCTAAGGGCCCGTTCCGGCCATGTTCAGCCGGTTCCAGCGCTTCTACACCTCCATCAAGGTCGCCACCGACGTGGCGGTTCTCGCCGCCGCCTTCGCCCTGGCCTTCGCCACGCGCTTCTACGGCCCGTTCGCCGCCGAGGCCCTGCCGCCCTGGCGCGAGACGTGGCTGACGCTGGGCATGGCGCTCGTCATCTTCCCGGTGACGTACCATCAGGCCCGCCTCTACGAGACGAACCGCTCGCGCACGCACGTGGGCGAGGCCTTCGAGCTGTTCCGGGCCACGGTGCTGGCCACCGTCATCTTCGTGGCCGTCATGTACTTCAGCCGCGAGCGGTTCAGCCGGCTGACGCTGGGGCTCTTCGCCACCTACGCGTTTGCCCTGGTGGGGCTGACGCGGACGGTGTTCCGGGCGCTGCTGAACGAGCTGCGGCGGCGGGGGCACAACCTCAAGAGCATCCTGGTCATTGGCGCCGGGGTGTTGGGACAGCGCGTCATCGACACCATCGAGGGTCACCGCGAGCTGGGGTTCCGCGTGACGGGGGTCCTGACGCGCAACCCGGAGAAGGTTGGGATGGTGGTCAAGGGGGCCCCTGTGTTGGGCCACCTCTCGGACGTGGAGCGGGTGCTGGACGAGCGGCCGGTGGACCAGGTGATCATCGCACTGCCCATAGAGGACCAGGTGCAGGTGCGGGATCTCATGGAACGGCTCGCCCTGCGCACGGTGGACGTGAAGGTGGTGCCGGACCTCTACCAGTACATCACCCTGTGCGGCGGCCTGGAGGAGTTCGGCGGGCTGCCCATCATCAACCTGCAGAGCCACCCGCTGGCCGGCTGGAACCTGGTCTTCAAGCGGGTGTTCGACGTGCTGCTCGCGCTGGTGGCCATCCTGCTGACCGGCCCCGTCATGCTGGTGACCGCGCTGGCCGTGAAACTGACCAGCAAGGGGCCCATCCTCTACGAGCAGGAGCGCATGGGGATGGACGGGGCCACCTTCCACATCCTCAAGTTCCGCACCATGCGGACGGACGCGGAGACGTCCGGTGCGAAGATGGCAAGCAAGGAGGATCCCCGCCGCACCCCCATTGGGACGTTCCTGCGGAAGTACTCCATTGACGAACTGCCGCAGTTCTTCAACGTCCTTCGCGGGGACATGAGCCTCGTGGGACCGCGGCCGGAGCGGCCCGTCTTTATCGAGGATTTCAAGAAGCAGATCCCCCGCTACCACCTGCGCCACAAGGTGAAGGCCGGCATCACCGGCTGGGCCCAGGTGAACGGGCTGCGGGGGCAGACGAGCATCGAGAAGCGGATCGAGTACGACCTCTACTACATCGAGAACTGGTCGCTGCTGCTGGACCTGAAGATCCTCGTCCGAACCGCGCTCGGCGGGTTCCTCTCCAAGAACGCGTACTGACGGCAGCCAAGAAAAAGCCCCTCCCGCGGGAGCGAGAGGGGCCTCAGGACCAACGGAGGGGTTGGGACCCGAATCAGCGTGTGTCGCTCAACTGCAGCCGGAGGTGGAGCCGCAGTTGCTGCACTTGTAGCAAGCGCCGTTGCGCACCATGATCTCCCCGCAGCTGTGGCACGGGGGGGCGTCCGCCTGGTTCAGGTAGGCGGTGCGGCTGCCGCTGGACTCCGGCGCCGCGGCGGCCGAGTACGAGGGCTGGTTCGCGCCCGTCACCTCGGGAGTGCCCTCCAGCTTCGCCGCGGCGGCAGAACGCGCCTGCAGCGGGTTGGTGCCGCTCAGGAACTTCAGCGACAGCCAGCGGAAGATGTAGTCCGTGATGGACTTTGCAATGGGGATGTCCGGGTTCCCGGTGAAGCCGGACGGCTCGAAGCGGGTGTGGCTGAACTTGTCCACCAGCACCTGCAGCGGCACGCCGTACTGGAGCGCCAGGGAGATGGCAGTGGCGAAGCTGTCGATGAGGCCGGAGACGACGGAGCCCTCCTTCGCCATCACGCAGAACAGCTCGCCCGGCGTCCCGTCCTCGTACATGCCCACCGTGAGGTAGCCCTCGTGGCCGGCAATGTTGAACTTGTGGGTGAGTGCCTGCCGCTCGTCCGGGAGCCGCCGGCGCGCCGCGCGCGGGGCCACCGCGGCCAGGTCCGCGGGCAGCTCGGACTTGGCGACCTTGGAGGACTCCTCCTTCTTGGTGTTGAGCGGCTGGCTGCGCTTGCAGCCGTCCCGGTACACCGCCACCGCCTTGAGCCCCATCTTCCAGGCCTCCAGGTAGGCGGCGCCAATGTCCTCCACCGTGGCGTCGTTGGGCAGGTTGACCGTCTTGCTGATGGCGCCGGAGAGGAACGGCTGGGCGGCGCCCATCATCTTGAGGTGGCCCATCCAGTGGATGAAGCGGGAGCCCCTGGCCGGCTTGAAGGCGCAGTCGAATACCGCCAGGTGCTCCGCCTTCAGGTGCGGGGCGCCCTCGATGGTGTCGTTCTTCTCCATGAAGGAGACGATCTCCGCCACCTCGGAGGGGGCGTAGCCCAGCTTCTGCAGCGCCAGCGGGACCGTGTTGTTGACGATCTTCAGCATCCCGCCGCCCACCAGCTTCTTGTACTTGATGAGCGCGATGTCCGGCTCGATGCCGGTGGTGTCGCAGTCCATCATGAAGCCGATGGTGCCCGTGGGGGCCAGCACCGTCACCTGGCTGTTGCGGAAGCCGTGGGCCTCGCCCGCCGTCAGCGCCTCGTCCCACGAGGCCCGGGCCGCGTCCAGCAGCGCCTTGCTCACGCCGGTAACGGGGACCTGCCACGCCGCCTTGCGGTGCTTGCGGATGACGCGGAGCATGGGCTCCTCGTTCTTCGCGTGTCCGGCGAAGGTGCCCATCCGCTCCGCCATGCGGGCGGACTGCCGGTAGGCGCGGCCGCACATGAGCGCGGTGATGGCCGCGGCGTAGTGGCGCCCCTCGTCCGAGTCATACGGCAGCCCGGACGCCATCAGCAGCGCGCCGAGGTTGGCGTAGCCCAGCCCCAGTGGACGGTAGTCGTGGCTGTTCTTCGTAATCTTCTCCGTGGGGTACTTGCTGAACCCGACGATGATCTCCTGGGCCAGGAGCACCACGTCCACCGCGTGCTCGAAGGCCTGCACGTCGAAGTCGCCGTCAATGGTGCGGAAGTGCATCAGGTTCAGGGACGCCAGGTTGCAGGCGGTGTCGTCCAGGAACATGTACTCGCTGCACGGGTTGGAGGCGTTGATGCGGTCCGTGTTGGCGCAGGTGTGCCAGTCGTTGATGGTGCTGTCGAACTGCAGCCCCGGGTCCCCGCAGAGGTGGGCCGCCTCGGAGATCTCCTTGAAGAGGTCCCGCGCCCGGTAGGTGTCCAGCGCCTTGCCGTCCCGCACCGCGTGCGTGGTCCAGCTCTTGTCCTCCACCACCGCCTTCATGAAGGCGTCCGTGACGCGCACGGAGTTGTTGCTGTTCTGGAAGAAGATGGAGCCGTAGGCCTCGCCGTTGAAGCTGCCGTCGTAACCGGCGTCGATCAGCGCCCAGGCCTTCTTCTCCTCGTCCGCCTTGCAGCGGATGAAGGGCAGGACGTCCGGGTGGTCCGCGTTCAGGATCACCATCTTGGCCGCCCGGCGCGTCTTTCCGCCGGACTTGATGACGCCGGCGAAGGCGTCAAAGCCGCGCATGAAGGAGACCGGTCCGGAAGCGGTGCCGCCGCCCGCCAGCAGCTCGCGGCTGGAGCGGATGGTGGAGAGGTTGGAGCCCGTGCCCGAGCCATACTTGAAGAGCATCCCCTCGGTGCGCGCCAGGGTGAGGATGCTGTCCATGGAGTCACCCACGGAGTTGATGAAGCAGGCAGAGCACTGCGGGTGCTCCTCCACGCCCACGTTGAACCAGACCGGGCTGTTGAAGGCCGCCTTCTGCCGGAGCAGCAGGTGGGACAGCTCCGCGTGGAACGCCTCCTT
>VGRA01000219.1 GCA_016875515.1 Deltaproteobacteria bacterium
TCCGGGGCGCGGCCGAAGTCGAAGATCGTGATGATGTTGGGGTGGCGGAGGTTGGAGGCGAGCTCCGCCTCGCGGCGGAAGCGCTCGAAGAACTGGGGCGCCGTGGCCAGCGAGGGGTGCAGCGTCTTGATGGCCACCTCGCGGCGCATGGAGGTCTGCACCGCGCGGAAGACGGTGCCCATGCCGCCCTGTCCGAGGATGGACTTCACCTGGTAGCGACCGTCCAGGACAGTGCCGACCATCTTCGCGCTGTCACCGGGACAGACGTGGTCAACGTCCGGGCTCCCGCAGAGTGCACATGGCTGGGGCATGAAGTGGCGCGCACTATAGCCAAGCCCGCGATCTGCGGGGCCCGGGGACTACAGACCCAGGGACTGGAGTTTCTCCTCCGCCTGGCGCTTCTCCTCCGGCCCCACGTACCGGGACACGGTGGCGAGCGCGGAGACGATCACCCCGAGGTCATCCGTCAGGCCCAGCGGGAGCAGGACGTCCGGGATGGCGTCGATGGGGAGGATGAAATAGCCAAGCGCGCCGATGATGGCCGAGCGCGCCCACGCCGGCAGGTCGTCCCGCTAGAGGGCGTAGAAGAGCCACAGCGCCTTCTCCAGCAGTTCGCGGCTGGCCCTCTTCAGCAGGCGGCGCAGCTTCCGCCAGAGGCCGTCCTCGGTGTAGCCCTGTGGTGAGCGTGCGGAAACCCCATTGTGGCGGGAGAGCGTAGCGGATGGCGCCCGCCAGCGGTTACGGTGCACCCGCGTCCATGAGTCTCGTCAAGGTCCAGGGCCTGTCACTCTCCTATGGCAGCCGTGCGCTGTTCGACGGGGACGATCTCACCGTCGGTCCGCATGACCGGATCGGCCTCGTGGGGGCAAACGGCACGGGCAAGTCCACGCTGATGAAGATCCTCGCGTGCCGGCTGCAGCCGGACGACGGGACGGTTCAGTACCAGCGCCGCGCCCGGGCGGGCTACCTGCCGCAGGACTTGGTGGCTGCGCCGGAAGGGACGCTGCTTGACTCGGTGCTCTCCGCGGTGCCGGGACGGGACGCGCTGGAGGGCCGAATCTCCGCCGTGGAGCAGGCGGTGGGGGAGGAGATTGATCCGGAGGCCCAGCTGGAGCTGGCGCAGGAGTTGGCGGATCTCCACCAGGAGCGCGAGCACTTCGAGGAGCGGCACGGGCGGCACGTGGCAGAGCGCATCCTCGCGGGGCTGGGGTTCCGCGAGGCGCAGTATGCGCAGCCCGCGGCGGTGCTGTCCGGGGGCTGGCGGATGCGGGCGGCGCTGGCGTCCCTGCTCCTGCAGGACCCGGACCTGCTCCTCCTGGACGAGCCCACCAACCACCTGGATCTCCCCACGCTCGCCTGGTTCGACGCGTTCCTGCGGCGCTCGCGCAAGGCGCTGGTACTCATCAGCCACGACCGGGAGTTCCTGGACCGGCAGATCAACCGGGTGGTGTCCCTGGAGGTGGAGGGCATCCGCACCTGGCCAGGCAGCTTCGCCCGCTACCGCGAGGCGCGCGCGCAGGAGATGGAGCAGCTGAGGGCGAGGGCGGCGCGGGTGGAGGCGCGCCGGGCTGAGCTGCAGTCTTTCATTGATCGCTTCGGCGCCAAGGCCACCAAGGCCCGGCAGGCGCAGAGCCGGCAGAAGATGCTGGACCGGCTGGAGGAGGTGGAGCTGCTGGCCGAGCGCAAGACGGTGAGCATCCGCTTCCCCGAGGCCCCGGACTCCGGGCGGGGCGTGGCCCACTTCCGGGGGATCGACAAGTCCTGGGGCGAGCGCACCGTCTACCGCAGCCTGGACGCCCGGCTGGAGCGCGGCCAGCGCGTGGCGGTGGTGGGGCCCAACGGCGCGGGCAAGACGACGCTGCTGAAGCTGCTTGCGGGTGAGCTGCAGCCGGACCGCGGCAGCGTGCAGCTGGGCCACAACGTGGTGGTGGGCTACTACGCGCAGCACCACGCGGACGTGCTGGACGGCCAGCGCACGGTGTTGGAGGAGATCCGCGCGGTGGCCCCGGACCGCCCCGAGCCCTACGTCCGCGGCATCCTCGGCGCGTTCCTCTTCAGCGGGGACGACGTGGACAAGAAGGTGGGCGTCCTGTCGGGCGGCGAGCGGGCGCGGGTGGCGCTGGCGCGGCTGCTGCTGCGCCCGGCCAACCTGCTGCTGCTGGACGAGCCCACCAACCACCTGGACCTGGACTCGTCCGAGGCGCTGATCGAAGCGCTCAAGCTGTACGAGGGGACGCTGCTGTTCGTCTCCCACAACCGCAGCTTCCTCGGCGCGCTCGCCAACCACGTCTGGGAGGTGCGGGACGGCGCGGTGTTGCCGTTCCCGGGAACGCTGGACGAGTACCTGTACCACCTGGAGCAGGTGGCCCGCGCAGACGTACCGGAGGGGACGCCCGGCGGGGTGGACGGGGAGTCCCCCGGACAGAAGCTGGGGGAGCGGGACCGCAAGCGGCTGGAGGCGGAGGCGCGCCAGCAGCGCAGCGCGCTGCAGGCGCCCATCAAGAAGGAGATCGCCCGGGTGGAGGCGCGCATCGCGGAGTTGGAGGAAGCGTTGAAGGCGGCCGAGGCGGCGCTGGCGGATCCCGCCACCTACGCGGACTTCGCCCGGGCGCGGCTGCACGTGGAGGCGCAGTCCGCGGCGCGCGAGGAGCTGGAGCCACTCTACGCCGCCTGGGAGGACGCGCAGGGGCGGCTGGCGGCGGCGTCAGGAGAGTCCCATGCGGGCTGAGTGGGGATGGGGCAGGGCGCTTGCGGCGGGCCTGGCGCTCTCGGGGTGCGGCGGCGAGCGGATGCCCGGCGCGGTGCCGGGCAAGGTGGAGTTCTGGTACGTGCGGGAGTCCGGCAGCGAATTCGGGGCGTGCTCCGACGAACCCGGGTTCCGAGGTCAGATCAGCCCCAGCGTGGCGGAGGTGGGGGACGTGTTCGCCTACCGCGTGTCTCAGGACGGCAAGACGGCGCACCAGCAGACCTGCGCCGCCCTCGACGCCACCAGCTGCCGGGACAGCGAGCCCCCGCTCGTCTTCAGTGTCTCCGGCACGGAGCTCCAGCACGCGGTGGATGACAAGCAGCCCATAGGCCGCGGCGCGTGCAACCTGCTGGTCACCCAGAACTGGACCCTGTGGGACGAGGGGCCCCGTATGTCAGTGGAGATCTCCAACGCCTTGTCGCTCGTGGACGCACCGGCAGCGTGCGAGAGCGTGGACGCGGCGTACCGCCAGCAGTCGCCCAACGGGCTGGGGCTCCAGGGGTGCGTGTTCAGCTGGAAGCTGGCGCTGTCGCAGGACCCGCCTCCGTCCCGTTGACGGAGGGGAGGGGCGGGGAGGCCGGCACCACCGGGAGCCGGATGACGAAGGTGGTGCCCTCGCCCACGCGGCTCTGCACGGAGATGTTGCCGCCGTGGTTCCTCACGATGCGCTGTGAGATGGCGAGCCCCAGCCCCGTGCCCTTCTGCTTGGTGGTGAAGAACGGGACGAAGATGTTCACCTGCTGGTCTGGCGGGATGCCCGGCCCGTCGTCCGCGACGTGGAGTTCCACCGCCTCCACGGCGCGGAAATCCCCGAACCGATCCTGGGCCACCGTCCGCAGGGCGATCCGCCCGCCGTTCTCCCCGAGCGCCTGCACCGCGTTCTGCACGAGGTTGATGAGGACCTGCTTCAACTGCTCGGGGTCTGCCTCCACGCGCGGCAGTTCCTCCGCCAGTTCCAGCGCGAGCGTCACGGTGGAGGGCAGGTCGTTCTGGATGAGCCGCGCGGTGCGGATGGAGACCTCGTTGAGATCCGTGGGGGCGAAAGTCTGCTTCAGCGGTCGGGCATAGTTGAGGAACGCGGTGACCACGCCGTTGAGCCGGTCCACCTCCTCGAGGATGACCTCGAGGAACTCCCCCTCCTCGCCGCCCAGCTTGCGGGGATCCAGGCACTGCGCCGCGCCCTTGATGGCCCCGAGCGGGTTGCGGATCTCGTGGGCGAGGCCGGCAGACATCTCGCCCAGGGCGGCGAGCCGGTCCCGCTCGCGCATCCGGTCATAGAGCTTGCTGTTCTCAACCACGGTGGCCACCCGCTCGGCGATCTCCAGCAACTGCGCAATCTCGTCCGAGGCGTAGGCCTCCTGGACGCGCTCGTCCCACAGGTTGAGGAAGCCGATGACGCGGTCATTGCCCAGGAGCGGCATGCAGATGCCGGCCTTCATCTGCACCAGCAGCGCGCGCAGATCGTTGAGCCGCTTCAGTTCCTCGCGCGCCGTCTTCTTGGTCCCGTCTGCCTGGGACTGTGCCCGGAGTTCCGCGGTGCGCCGGTCCAGATGCTCGAGCAGCAGCGCCTTCTGGCCGCCGCCCACCGCGGCCAGGAGCACGCGCGCCGCCCCCATGTCCACGAACGTTGCCGGGGCGGGGCCGCGGTGGGCCAGCAGCCGGTACCCGGGGCGTCCCTCGGCCAGCAGGTACAGCGAGGCGTGCGTCACCCGGCGCGTCTCGTTGAAGGCGTCCAGCAGCACAGTGGCCAGCTCCTGTACTTCAATGATGTGGGCCACCCGCTGGCGCAGCGCGGTGAGCGCCCGCAGCAGCTCGAACCGCTGCCGGAAAAACACCGCCACCACCCGGCCCTCCACCAGGTCGCGCAGGGGCTCGGAGAGGATCAGCATCACGAAGGCGGCCACCACCGTGTTGAACAGGAAGAGCGACGGGTTGGCGTCCACCCAGATGGTGAGCGTGGCGAACACCGCTGCGAGGATGGCCGCCAGCACCGCCTGGCTGGCCACCTTCCCGAGGAATTCCTGGAGGTCCATCAGCCGCAGGCGCAGCAGCGTCTGGCTGAGGAAGAGCAGGTACACGGTGGACATCACCGGCCCCACGGTGGGGAAGGGAATTCCCACCAGGTTCAGCTGGTCCAGGGCGGTGAAGAGCACCGTGGCCGCACCACCCACCGCCAAGTACGTGAGCCGCAGCCGCTCGATCCGGCTCTCCGTCCGGCGCACGCGGTACAGCAGCACCCCCAGGGAAGTGGCCAGCGCGCCGAAGGTGAAGGCGGCCGCCGTCACCCGGGCCCAACCCAGGTCGAACAGCGGCGTGAGCACCACCACCGCGGTGAGGATGGGAGAGAAATAGGCCAGGCGGGCGCCCAGGCGCTGGCTCCGCCGGCTGACGTTCAGGAACTCCAGGAAGAACTGCAGAGCCACCGCAGGGACCAGCGCCCCCGTCAGGAACAGCGCAGACTCGGCCACCCGGGGGACGGGTGCCGGGAAGGCCCCCCCGGACTGGAGCGCATGGAGGAACTGTGACAGGTGGTAGGCGCCCACCATCAGGCACACGGTGGCGAACCTTGTGAGCGCGCGGGGCCGCCCGGTGCGAAGCAGCATGGACACGCCCAACGCAACGCCTACGATGCTGGCCAGGAGTGAACTGAGGGTGCGAATGTCCATGCGGCCGGTACGAACCCGGCATCCCCCGTCTACCAT
>VGRA01000220.1 GCA_016875515.1 Deltaproteobacteria bacterium
GACGCGGAGGCCGCGCCGCCTCCCGCGGGCTGCGCCGCCGTCCCCCGCAGGCTGCCCCTGGTGGGGGCGCTGCTGGCACTGTTCGCCCTGCGCCGTCGGCGCTAGAGAGCCCGTCCATGGACCGCGCCCAGAACCTGTCCCGGCTCTCCGAGCCCTTCGACCTGCTCGTCATTGGCGGAGGGGCCACGGGGCTCGGCACCGCCGTGGAGGCGGCCAGCCGCGGCTACCGCGTGGCGCTGGTGGAGGGGCGGGACTTCTCGCAGGGGACCTCCAGCCGCTCCACCAAGCTGGTGCACGGTGGGGTGCGCTACCTGTCCCAGGGCAACCTGGGGCTGGTGCGCGAGGCGCTGCGCGAGCGCGGACGGCTCCGCCGCAACGCCCCGCACCTGGTGGGGGACCTGGAGTTCATCGTCCCGGCGTACAGCTGGTGGAACGGCCCGTACTACGGGATGGGGCTGAAGCTGTATGACGTCCTTGCAGGCCGGTACAAGCTGGGCAAGACGCAGGTGCTGTCCCGTGCCCAGGTGCTGGAGCGCATCCCCACGCTGGAGCCGGAGGGGCTTCGCGGCGGGGTGCGCTACTTCGACGGCCAGTTCGACGACGCCCGGCTCGCGGTGACGCTGGCCCTCACCGCGGTGGACAAGGGGGCGGCGGTGGTGAACCACGCCCCGGTGGTCGGGCTCCTCAAGGAGCAGGGCAAGGTGGTGGGGGCCCGCGTGCGGGACGCTGAGACGGGCAGCGAGCACGACGTGCGCGCGAAGGTGGTGGTGAACGCCACCGGCGTCTTCTCGGACGCGGTCCGCCGCATGGATGACCCGGACGCGCCGGGTGCCATTGCCCCTTCGCAAGGCGTGCACCTGGTCCTGCCTGCAGACTTCCTGCCGGGCAGCCACGCGCTGATGGTGCCCCGGACGGACGACGGGCGCGTGCTGTTCGTGGTGCCCTGGCACGGCCGGGCGCTGGTGGGGACCACCGACACGCCGGTGGAGCAGGTCTCGGACGAGCCGCGGCCCCTGGAGGCGGAGATCCAGTTCCTGCTGGAGCACGCCGCCCGCTACCTGTCTCGGGATCCCGCGCGCGAGGACGTGCTGGCCGTCTTCACCGGCCTGCGCCCGCTGGTCCGCCCGCTGAAGGACGGCGGCAACACCCGGGCCATCTCGAGGGATCACACCCTGCTTGTGAGCGGGGCGGGACTCGTCACCGTCGTGGGCGGCAAGTGGACCACCTACCGGAAGATGGGCGAGGACGCCGTCAACCTGGGGGCGAAGGTGGGGGGCCTGGAGGCGCGCCCCTCCGTCACCGCCGAGATGCCGCTGCACGGCGCCCCGGCCACGCCCGCCGTGTCCACCACCGGCACCCCCTCCGCGTCTCTCGCCGCCTACGGGACGGAGGCCGCGGGGGTGCGGGCGCTCGCAGAGCAGGACGAGGCGCTGGCCATCCCGCTGCATCCCCGCCTGCCCTACCTCTGCGCCGAGGTGGCGTGGGCGGCCCGCCACGAGATGGCGCGGACGGTGGAGGACGTGCTGGACCGCCGCACCCGCGCGCTGGTGCTGGACGCCCGCGCCGCGCTGGAGGCGGCCCCGCGCGTCGCCCAGTTGCTCGCCCGCGAACTGGGCCGCGACGGTGCCTGGGAGGCGGCCCAGGTGGAGGCATTCCGGGCCCGTACCGAGGTTGCCCTCCTCCCCCCCGCGCCGAATACGCTGGCTCGTGCCACGTCTTGACTGCAGCCACCCGCCTCTCCGGAGTGTCCCCATGAACACACGCCTGCTCGCCGTCCTGTCGCTGTTCGCGCTCGCCTCCCCGGCGGGGAACGCCCTCGCCGAAGGAAAGTTCAAGCAGGGCTCCAGCAAGCAGAACGTGAAGCAGAACATGAAGCAGGACGCGGAGATGGAGCCCGAGTCGCGCCCGGCGGGGGACGTCCCCCTCCCCAGCCGGGAGACGCTCGCGCGCAGCAACCTGCCCGGCCCCGCCAAGTGCTCCATGATGTGCGGAAAGTCCATGCAGGAGTGCACCCAGCGCTGCAAGGGCAACACCCAGTGCAGCGGCGGCTGCTACAAGGACTACGGCTCTTGCGCCCAGCGCTGCGGAGGCCCCATCGGCAGCGACCCCGGAGGCGGCAAGGGCGGCGGGCGTGACGGCTCGGGCGGTGGGTGCGAGACCGCCTGCGTCTCGGAGATGAACAACTGCCGGACGGACTGCGCGGGCAAGGAGCCGTGCGCGAGCCGGTGCATGCAGCAGATGTCCCAGTGCACCTCCGCCTGCAACTGAGGGCGGCGGCTCAGGGCTCGTCGGCTGGGGTGGAGAACTCCACCACCCCCACGTCCACCTTGTCCGGCCCCTTGGCAGACTCGTCTGCCACCACGCGGATGGCGGAGGTGCCCCGCGTCCAGGCGCCGTCCTTCTGCTGGGTGTAGCCGCGGTCTCGCAGCACCTGCCCGTAGAAGGTCATCACCGCGGCCTGCGTGGCCCGGACGGTGTACGCCACCGTGCGCCCCGTCTCCAGTTGCTGGGTGACCAGCCCCTCCCCGCCTGACATGACGGGGACGAAGGGGTTGCTCGCGGCCAGCTCCCGCCCCTTGAACCAGGCCTCCCCCACGATGGCGCCGGTGGTGCCGTCGTCATAGGGCGTGAAGATGACCGTGTAGGTGACCTCCCCCTCGGGATCCAGGCCTGTCAGGGACACCTGACCCGGCGCCATCTGCAGCTGCTCCTTGGGCGGCGCCACGTACAGCCCCTGCCTCGTGAAGCTCTCGCGGAAGTGCACGTAGGCCCGCTCGAACGGCAGGGCCAGCACCAGCGCACGGAAACGGGTGGGGATGCCGTTGGTCTCGAACACCTCGGGCACCTCCACCTCGGAGAGCACCGTGGGGAACTCCCAGCGGAAGGCGGGCCGCGCCGGGCGGTACATGCCGGCGTCCGCCGCGCCCGTCTCGCCCGCACCCGGTACGGGAGGCGCGGGCCGGGCGGGCACCGCCCCCGTGGCTGTGGGCTTCGACTTGGCGCCCTTCGCCTTCTGACCCACCGCAGGCGCCGGAAGGGCCACGGCGCACGCCGCCAGCACCCCGGCCCACACCGCACGCTGCACCCGGGACATCAGTTGCGGCCCAGGTAGTAGGCCTTGTTGTTCTTCTGCCGGAGCTGGGACTTGTAGCCGGCGGTGTTCCACGGCGACCTCACGTGGTGCCCCCCCATGCTCTGGTTGAAGCCCACCTCGTGCCCCTTGAAGCTCAGCTGTGAGAAGCAGGGGCCCAGCTGCGGCACCAGCTTGAGCGAGCCCAGCATGGCCGCGGAGGCGGCGCACATGGGGGAGATGGGAACGCCGCCGTACATGAACGAGCCGTCCACCAGCGCCTTGAACGCAGAGTTGCCACCGTTGAAGAGATCATTGGCCCGGGACTCCCCCGAGGAGGCCCCCTGCAGCGCGTAGTCCCCCAGCAGCACGCCGAACTGGCCGCACGGCCCGCTCCGTTTGGAGCGCGGGGTGGCGCACATCCGCAGGCTGGTGGGGCCGCTGTAGTGGGCCGTCTTCAGTGACCACGTGTTGTCCAGGAAGTTCTTGGGGAACGTGGGCAACACGGAGATCTGCGCCTCGCCGGAGCACTTCAGCCCCCCCCGGTCGCCGCTGTACGCGGTGGGCGCGATGCTGACGAGCGAGGACTTCATGCTCCCCTCGTTGGTGCAGCGCACCACGTTGTTGGTGGACTTCTCTATCTTGGTCAGCACGTGGGTGATGGTGCCCGCCCCCTCGCCGACGGTGGGCTGGAAGTCGTCCCAGTACTTGGCGTTGTCGGACGTGGTCAGCCCGGCCACGGTGCTGGCACGGGAGAAGTTGCTCCCCTTCTCGTGCGCCCTCTGCCCGGTGGCACGGAAGATGGCAGACTGCGCCGCGCCGGACACCCGCATCCCCAGGTAGCTCGTCTCGGCAAAGTGGATGCCGAACATGAGGATGGTCACGAAGACGATCAGCCCGAGCGCCATCTCCACCGAGGCCTGGCCACGCCGCTGCGCCGTTCGTGCGTTCATTGGATCCCCTTGAAGCCTGCGCCCTTGAGCAGCTGCGCGGAGATGTTGCCCCGCATGGACATGGTCAGGTTGGCCGCGCCGTCAATATCTGCCGGCACCAGCGTGGCCCGCCAGTAGGGGTTGAAGAAGTTGGGCGGCTCCTCCCACGACTTGTCTGCCGCCTGCATGTTGCGGTGGTAGTAGGTGATGGCCGTGGCAATGGCCGTCTGCTCGTTCATGGACGGCGCCTTCAGGTCCACCTGCTGGCCGCCCCCCGAGTTGGAGATCTCCAGCTTGAACTTGAATTCCCAGGGATCCCGCTTGGACCGCGCGCCGTAGTTCCGCGTCAGGCGGACCATGTTGACCGGCTGGCGCCACTGGTCCCCGGCCCCCGCGGTGGTCTTCGCATCCGCCAGCTGCTGGGCGTTCTGGTAGTTGATGTTGAACTCCTGGCGGCCGACCCAGACGCTGTTGCAGGGGTTGCCCTTCGCGTCTTGGCACTTCATCAGGTCGTGGCGCCGGTCCGCTGTGGAACCGCCCTCGGTGACGTTCGGGCTCGACCTGTGGTGGGAGGGGTGGTTCTTGGCGGAGGACTTCACCTCCGCCGTGGCATACCAACCGGTGGGGAGCGGGCAGGGCGACGGCAGGTTGACGACGCCCGCGGCGAAGCCCTCGTCGTCTGCCCAGGCCTGGTTGTTCCCCTGCTTCACGGGGTTGTGCTTGCTGTCACCGAAGTGGCCGGTGCCCGAGGCGAAGAAGGCCGTGATGCTCCGGTTCTGCGCGGCAATGACCGGAGGATACGGGGGCGTGGCGGCCCAGCCGCGCGAGCGCAGGAAGTCCGACTCGCGCGTGCCGTTGGTGATCTCCAGCGACGGGTTCTGCGTAGATTCAGCCCCGGCATTTCTCAGTTCGCTGGCATTGACGATGACGTTGGTCAGGGTGTCGATGCCGTACTCACCGGGGTTGGTGGCCTTCGAGGTCACCAGGTCCTGCACCGCGTTGGCGAGCCCGCCGTTCAGCTGGTTCAGGGTGTGCATGCCGTACAGCAACTTGCCCGCGCTGCCGTACAGCGAGGCAAAGCCCTGGATGGCCATGGCCTGCGTGGCCATCTGCTGGTCAACCCGGTCCAACTGCCTTTTCGCCGTGTTGTATTCCCTGTTGAACGCCCTTGCGAACTTGATGGCCACGGCAACGGTCGGACAACACGTGCAACACCAGGGGCACCAGGGGCCGCAGCCTGCGCAGATGAGCCCTGCAAGCCCTGCCGTGGCGTAGCCGCCGTACTCGGAGCCCTTGAGGAGCGCCACGTACCAGCTGGCGTAGCTGATGTGGCTCTGCACCCCGGCGAGCGTCATCATGTGGGCAATCTGCGCCCGGTTCCACACGGCGATCTGGTTGTACGCGCGCGCCGTCACGATGGCGTTGGAGTACGCGGCGCCGTCCGCC
>VGRA01000221.1 GCA_016875515.1 Deltaproteobacteria bacterium
GACGCGGGCACACCGGACGACGCGGGCACGCCGGACGACGCGGGCACGCCGGACGACGCGGGCACGCCGGACGCGGGGACGTCTGCCGACGCAGGCACCCCTTCGGACGCGGGGACACCTGACGCCGGGCCCGTCACGGTCGTGCCGGATCCCTCAACGGTGGCGCCCCCACTCCGTGCGCCTGAGTCGTTCGGGCGCCGAAACGCATTCCTCTTCGAGGGAGCGCAACCCGTACAGCAAGACGTCACACCGGGCACCATCGAGGATGCGCGGATGGCGGTCCTCCGCGGCCTGGTCCGGGATGATCTCGGCCTGCCGGTAGAGGGTGCGCGCATCCAGGTCCCTTCCCACCCGGAATACGGCTGGACCCTGACCCGGGCCGACGGCCAGTTCGACCTGACCGTGAACGGCGGCCAGCCGCTGCGGGTCGACATCTCCGCCTCCGGCTTCCTGCGCACCCAGCGTGAGTTGGTCCCGACGTGGCGGTCCTTCGAACAGATGCCCGCGCTCGTGCTCGTTCCCCTGGACAACCACGCCACCTCGGTCAACTTCACCAACGCCGCGGCCCCTGCGCTCGTGCAGGGGCCGCAGGTGACGGATGCGCGCGGCACCCGTGCCGCACACGTCTACGTCCCGCCGCAGACCCAGGCCGGCCTGTCACTGCCGGACGGCGGCTTCCAACAGGTCGGGGGGCTCCACATCCGCATCACCGAGTACACGAAGGGGGATGCCGGCGTGGCCTCCATGCCGGGACTGCTGCCGCCGTCCTCTGCCTTCACCTACGCCGCCGAGCTGAGCGCCGACGAGGCAGACGCCGTGGACGCCACCAGCGTCGTGTTCGACCGGCCGCTGTACCACTACGTGGACAACTTCCTCGGCTTCCCGGTGGGACAGCGGGTCCCCGTCGGCGCATACGACCGTGGGATCGGCCGGTGGGTGCCGTCCGACGACGGCAGGGTCGTGAAGGTCCTCTCCTCCGGCACCGCCGGCGTTGAACTGGACGGCAACGGTGACGGACTCGCGGACGATGCCGCGCAGCTCGCAGGGCTGGACATCACGCCGGAGGAGCTGCTCACGCTCGCCTCGCTCTACCCGCCGGGGCAGAGCTTCTGGCGGGTCCCCGTGGCGCACTTCACGCCGTGGGACTGCAACTGGCCGTACCAGTTCCCCACCGACTCCCAGTCTCCCGGGGAGAACGGCGCGTCGGCTGAATCGCGCAGGCGGAGGCGCCTCCCGGGTGAGCCCTGCGAGAAGAACTCCTCCGTCATCGAGTGCGAGCCGCAGGTGCTGGGAGAGAGGATTCCCCTCGCCGGTACGGACATGGACCTGAACTACCGCAGTGACCGGCACGGCACCGGGAGCGCCTCTATCTACCTTGTCTTGACCGGCCCCACCGTCCCCGCCTCGCTGCGGACCGTCAGCGCCGAGATCGAGGTGGCGGGCGTCACCACCCGCCGCACCTACGCCCCGCTCCCCAATGTCACGGACACCTTCACCTGGGATGGCCTGGACGCGTATGGGCGCCAGGTGTTCGGCAGTCAGCAGGCCACCGTCCGCATCCGCTTCGGTTACGAGGCGGTCTACAACCAGGGCAACGGCACCAGCTTCCGCTCGTTCAATTCCCTGCCGGACAGCACCTCCTTCGGCGTGGTCTTCGGCAGCTCCAGCTTGCCGGAGTTCCAGATGATTACCGAGTGGACCGCGCTCGTGAACGCCTACCCCAACGCGTGGGCCGACACGGGCGGTTGGTCTCTCGCGCCGCACCACGTCTTCGACACCGGCGCGGAAATGCTCCACCTCGGCAACGGGAAGAGCCGCCCGGCCCAGGTGCTGACCTCCACCGTCCGCCGGCTCGCAGGGTTGCTGCCTTCCACCAGCGGCAACAGCACCTCCACCCGGGCCACCGAGCGTTCCCTCGGCTCCCCGAACGCGCTCGCCGTCATGCCCGACGGCTCGTTCTACGTGGGCACCACCGCGGGGCTGAAGCACGTGGACGCGCAGGGCACGCTCTCCTCCATCACCCCGGTGTCCAACCCGGGGGACGCGTGCGCGGCGCGCGTCAGCAACCTCGCGAGCGAATTCGCCTGGGACGGCGCGAACAACCTCTACTTCGTCAAGGACGCGTACACCTCGGGCACCACCGGCGGGTGGGGCATGGTCTGCCGCCTGGACCTGGCCACCCGCAAGGTGCACCACGTGGCGGGCGTCACCACCGCGGAGACCTCCACCTGCACCACCGGCGTGGCCTCCACCATCGTCCTGGGAGACTCGCTCGGCGGCATCGCGGTAGGACCGGATGGAACCGTGTTCGTCTCGGACAACTCCTCCGACTGCGTCCGGCGCATCCAGCTGGACGGCACGGTGGAGCGCATCCTGGGGGGTGGCACGTCCGCCGTGACGAGCGGCGTGGACGCGCGAACGGTCCGCGTCTCCAACCCCCAGGGCCTGGACGTGGGGCCGGACGGCTCCCTCTACGTCGCGGGCTACGGGGACAGCCGCCTCTACAGGGTGGGGCCGGATGGGCGCCTCACCATCCTGGCCGGCCTCGGCGCCACCGCCTCCACCGCCCGCACGGCCCTCAGCAGCATCCGCGCGGTGAAGCTCAGCCCCGAAGGGTACGTCTACTTCGGCCAAGATGGCAGCAGCGCCCCCAACCGCGGCGTCCGCCGGCTCTCCCCCGCGGGCGTCATCGACGGCTTCCTCGGCAACGGCTCTGGCTTCCAGGACTACGCCGCCCCCGAGGACGTGGCCACGCCCTCCCCGCTGGCCATCTCCTTCTTCCCGGACCACACCGAGGAGCACCCGGCCGTGGCGGTGGCCGTGGGCACCACCACCTCGTCCTTCAACAACCGGGTGGTGAAGGTGGCCTCCGTCTCCCGCGAACTGGGCGAGGGGGACATCCTCGTCCCCAACGGCGACACCCGCGAGCTCTACGTCTTCGACGCCTCGGGCCGGCACCTCTCCACCCGGCACCTCATCACCGGGGCCATCCTGTGGAGCTTCAGCTACGACGCGGACGGGCGGCTCGCCTCCGTCACCGGCCCGCGCGGTGGCCTCACCACGCTGACGCGCAACACCGCCGGGGACCTCACCGCCCTCACCGGTCCGTTTGGCGCCACCCACGCCGTGACGCTGGACGCCTCCGGGTACCTCTCCACCGTGACCAGCCCCGCCGGGTGCGTCACCCGCGTCACCCACTCCGCGGAAGGGCTGCTGACCGAGTTCGTCCAGCCCGACGGGACGCGCAACCAGTTCTTCTACGACGGCACGGGCCGCCTCACCGAGGACCGCAGGGACGACGGCACCAGCCTGCTCCTCGCCGGCACCCCGGGGGCGTCCGGCGCGTACAGCGTCACCGTCACCCAACCCGGCGGCGAGGCCACCCGCTACGACGTGCAGTACCTGGACGGCGGCATCACCCGGCGCCTCGTCACCCTGCCCTCGGGCGCCACCCGCGCCTTCGACTACGGGGAGGACGGCGACTTCACCTCCGTCCTGCCGGACGGCACCACCACCTCCGTCACCTGGGCCCCGGACCCGCGCTTCGGCATGCAGATGCCCTACGCCTCCAACGTCACCAGCACCTATCCCTCCGGCCGGACGCTCGCCGTGACGCACCAGCGAAGCGTCACCCTCTCCAACCCGGATGACCGGACCTCCTGGTCCACCTGGACGGAGCGCGTGGGCCTGGGCGGCGCGGACGCCGGCGTGGAGACGCTGGACCGCGGCGCGCGCACCAGCACCATGACGGACGGGGCCGGCCTCACCACCGTGCTGGAATGGGACACGCAAGGACGTACAACGCGCATCCAACGGGGCCCCGGGACGCTCGACGTGGCGCTGGCCGCGTGGGACGCGCAGGGACGGCTGTCCGAGGTCTCCACGGGCACCGGCTCCTGGCGGTATGCCTACGACGCCTCGGGCTACCTGCAGTCCCGCACCAGCGCCCTCGGCCACGTCACCACGTGGACCCACGACGCAGACGGACGGGTCACCTCCGTCAGCAGCCCGGCGGGCGCGGTCAGCACCTTCGCCTGGGACAGCGGGAACAACCTCGCGTCCCTCTCCACGACGCTCGGGACGCACGCCTTCGGGCACCGCTTTGATGGGCGCTTGGCCTCGCACACGCCGCCCGGCAACGGCGTGCCGGCATTCACCCGGACGTTCGACGCCAACGGCCGCACCTCCGGACGCACCTGGGCCTCGGGCAAGGCCACCACCTGGGGCTGGGACGCGGACGGCCGCCTCGCCTCCGTGGCGTGGAACGACGGGACGCTCGCGCTCAGCTGGCCTGCGTCCGGGGACGAGGAGCGGCCCAGCGCCGTGGTCCTCACCCCTGCCGCCTCCACCGGCCAGCTCCCCGTGGGCCTGTCCTTCCAGTACGACGGACCGCTGTGGAGCCGGGTGGAGTCCACGGGCCCCTCGCCCTCCGTCTCCACGTTCACCTGGAACGCGAGCGGCCGGCTGGCCTCGCTCGACTTCACCACCGGGAGCACCCGCAGGACGGACGCCCTCACCTACGGCACGGGCGGCAGGCTTTCGGGGGATGGGCGCCTCACCTTCGCGTGGACGGGCGTGGCCACCCGGCCCTCCTCCGCCTCGGACGGAAGCACCGCCGTCCAGTCCTACGGATACGACAGCCAGGGGCGGTTCGCCTCGCGCGAGCTGCGCGTGGCGGGAAACCTGGTCTACCGCGTGGAGCTGTCCCGGGACGCGGACGGCCGGGTGAGCGGCGCGAGCGAGCAGCTCGGCGCCCAGTCCCGCCTGCTCGCCTACACCCACGCCGCGTCCGGTGCCCTGACCGCCGTGGGCGAGAACGGCACCCCCTCGGAGTCCTTCTCATACGACGCCAACGGCAACCGGACGCTCGCAGGCGCGGAGGCCGCCACCTTCGATGCGCAGGACCGTTTGCTCACGCGCGGCAGCACCGCCTACCAGCTGGACGCGGACGGGACGCTCGTGTCCCGCGGCACAGACACCTTCCGGTACGACGCCCAGGGGCTGCTCGTCTCGGCCAGCGTCGGCGGGACGCCCCTGGCGTGGCAGTACGACGGGCTCAAGCGGCGGGTGGCGCGCATCACCCCCGCGGGGACGACGCAGTACTTCTACGCCGACCCGCGCGCCCCCTACCGGCTCACCGGCTACGCCCTCCCGGGAGAGGCGCCCGTGCTGCTCCGGTACGATCCCCACGGCCACCTCTTCTCCCTCGAGCAGTCCGGCACCGTCACCTACGCGGCCACGGACGCGCTCGGATCGGTGCGCGCCCTGGTGGACGGCGCCGGCAACGTCCTGCGGGAGGTGCGGTACGGGGCCTTCGGCAACGTCACCTCGGACTCGTCTCCCGGCACGCCGCTCCCGGTGGGGTATGCCGGCGGGCTGCAGGACGAGCTCACCGGCTTCGTCCTCTTCGGGCTGCGGGACTACGA
>VGRA01000222.1 GCA_016875515.1 Deltaproteobacteria bacterium
TGTCCCCCACGGACGTGCCGCCGTACTTCTGGACGATGAGTGCCATGCCGGGCGCAGGACCCTAGCACCCCCGGCGCCGGCGTCATTGATTACCGCACCCGGCTTTGAGAGCGTTCACCGCCGACGTCCCCCCTAAAGGAACTGCACCGCCCCATGAGCCTGCCCCTCGTCCTGCTGGATGGAGACACGTTGACGCTGGAGGACATCCGCCGCGTGGCCCGCAACCAGGCCCGCGTGGCGCTCTCCGCGGAGGCCACCACCCGCGTGAGGGCCTCCCGGGAGCTGGTGGACCGCGTGGCCGCCGGGGACGCCCCCAGCTACGGCATCAACACCGGCTTCGGCACGCTCGCCGAGGTCCGGATCGACAAGAAGGACCTCAGGGATCTCCAGCGGAACCTGATCCTCTCCCACGCCGCGGGCGTGGGCACCCCGCTGCCGCACGACGAGACGCGCGCGCTGCTGCTGCTGCGCTGCAACGTGCTCGCCAAGGGCTTCTCCGGCATCCGGCTGGAGACCCTGCAGCTGGCCATGGAGATGCTCAACCGGGACGTGGTGCCGGTGGTGCCGGAGCGCGGCTCGGTGGGCGCCTCGGGGGACCTGGCGCCGCTGGCCCACCTCTCGCTCGTCTTCATTGGCGAGGGGGAGGCCTTCCACGGCGGCGATCGGCTGCCGGCCCAGGAGGCGCTGCGGCGCGCGGGGCTGCGGCCCGTGGTGCTGGAGGCCAAGGAGGGGCTCGCGCTCGTCAACGGCACACAGGCCATGGCCGCGGTGGGCTCGCTCAACCAGCTCCGCGCGGAGCAGGTGGCCCGTCTGGCAGACGTGGCCGGCGCCATGGCGCTGGAGGGGCTGCTCGGCAGCCACAAGCCCTTCATCGAGGACATCCAGCGCGTCCGCCCCCACGAGGGACAGGTGGAGTGCGCGCGCCACCTCCGCCAGCTGCTGCAGGGCTCGGAGCTGGTGGAGACGCACGTGCACTGCACCAAGGTGCAGGATCCCTACTCGCTGCGCTGCATGCCGCAGGTGCACGGCGCCGCGCGCGAGGGGCTCCAGTTCGCCCGGCGCATCCTCGCCACGGAGGTGAACAGCGCCACGGACAACCCGCTCGTCTTCGTGGAGTCCGGGCAGATCGTCTCTGGCGGCAACTTCCACGGCCAGCCCCTCTCGCTCGCCCTGGACGTGCAGGCCATGACGCTGACGCAGCTGGCCTCCATCAGCGAGCGGCGCGTGGAGCAGATGGTGAACCCCTCGCTGTCCGGCCTCCCCCCGTTCCTGGCGAAGAATTCCGGCCTCAACTCGGGCTTCATGATCGCCCAGGTGACCTCCGCGGCGCTGGTGGCCGAGTCCCGCGTCCTCTCCCACCCCGCCTCCGTGGACAGCATCCCCAGCTCCGCCGGCCGGGAGGACCACGTCTCCATGGGGATGACCGCGGCGCTCAAGGCCCGGCAGGTGGCCGAGCACGCGCTCACGTGCATCGCCATCGAGCTGCTGGTGGCGGCCCAGGCCCTGGATCTCCGCCAGCCCACGCGCGCGGGGCGCGGCCCACAGGCCGCCTACGAGTGCATCCGCCGCCACGTGAAGAGCATGGAGCAGGACCGGGAGCTGCACCGGGACATGCAGGCCGTCCTGGCGCTGGCCCGCAGCGGGGAGCTGCTCGCCGAGGTGGATGCCGCGCTGGCGGCGTAGTCAACGCCGGGGGGCTCAGCCCCGCTCCCGCCGGACGATGCAACCGGGCGGCAACGTCCGCTCCAGCTGATCCACGAGCGCGCGCACCCGGGCGCCGTCCACGTGCTCGGCCGTCAGCTTCACGCGGTAGTCCAGCCCCCGCTTGAAGTGCGGGTAGCTCCCGAGCGCCACGTCCGGGAAGGCCGCGGCCACCTGGTCCAGGGCCTCGGCGATCTCCGGCTCTCCCAGGGAGACGTACAGACACTCGAGCACCACCGGCACGCCCGGCATCAACCCCAGGACCGCCTCGAGCTGCAGCTTGAACAACTCGGGAACGCCCGGGAGCATGTACGTCCTGTCGCACCCGAGCGCGGGGAACCAGCTGCCGTCCACCTCCAGCACCGTGGCTCCGCGCGGGGCGTTGGCCAGCCGGAGCACCACGTCCGAGACGTCTCCCTCGCGGTGTCGCCGGACGACCTCTTCTATCTCCGGCAAGCGCACCACCGGCACACCCAGCGCCACGGACACCCCCTCCACCGTGACGTCGTCATGGGTGGGGCCGATGCCGCCGCTGGTGAACACCACGTCCGCGACGGAACGCGCATGGCGGACGGCATGTGCAATGGCGGGCACCTCGTCCGGGACCGTGGCCATCCACCGCAGCGGGATGCCGCGGTCCCGCAGCCGCCGGATGAGCAGGGGGCCGTTCTCGTCGCGCACCTTCGCCGTCAGCACCTCGTTACCAATGATCACCGCCGCCGCGGTGGGGGGCGTCACCGCTTCGCGCGCTTGTGCAGCAGCGCCTCCACGTGGGCCCAGCAGGCCTCCGTCACCGCCTCGATCCCCTCCGCCCCGGACACCCGGACGATCTTCTCCGAGCCTCCCCGCAGCCGGATGGCCCTGCGGTACTGCGCGGCAATCCGCCGCTGGAGCCCGTCCTCCTCGAACAACTCCGCCGGGGCCCCGCGCAGCTGCCGTCGCGTGGCGGCCGTCTCGGCATCCACCTCGATGAAGAGCGTCAGGTCCGGGGCGAGCGCCTCGCGGTTCAGCTCGTTCACCCACTCCATGGGCACCGTGGCCCCCTGGTACGCCAAGCTGGAGAGGACGTACCGATCGCAGATCACCACGGTCCCGCCGTCCAGCGCCGGGCGCACCTTTGCGTGCAGGTGGTCCATCCGGTCCGCGGCGAACATGAGCGCCAGCGTCTCCGCGGAGAGCGGCCCGCGGCCAGCGGGAAGGGACAGCCGCCCCGAGAGCGCCTGCCGCAGCAGCAGCCCCAGCGGACCGTCCGACGGCTCGCGCGTGGTGAGGACCGGCATCCCCAGCGCGCGGACCTTCCCCGCGAGCTTCTCCAGCTGCGTGGTGGTGCCCGCGCCGTCCAACCCCTCCAGGACGATGAACTTGCCCTGTCCCACGGTCTACCTCTGCGGCAGCAGGGCCGCCGGATCGTCCAGCTTCAGGTCCCGGCGGATGGCCATCATCCGCTCGTAGCGCACCATCTCGTCCCGGTATGTCGCCTTTCCCTTGAGGAGGCGGACGAGCGCGTAGGCGACCAGCCCCAGCGCCAATGAACCGGAAGCGAACGGGAGGATCCACAGCTTCCTCGCGTCCCAGAGCATCTTCGCGGTGGCGCCGAAGAGCAGGAGCGAGGCGAGGATGGAAACCCCGGCGTGGGCGAAGTGGACGGTACTGTCGCGCGAGGACAGCCCGTGCTGCAGGCGGGCAAGCTCTTCGCGCTGTTGGCTGAGATCAGGTGCGGCGGACGCGGACACGGTGCGCGAGAACCTATGCCGCGGCCAGCCGCTGATCCAGCACCGCCTTGATGGCGCCGGCGTCCGCTGGGAGCAGCTGGGGCGGGTTGGCCCACGGCGCCCCCCCGGTGGCGTGGTACCCGGCCTTGAAGGCCGGGAACTTCAGGCCGTGCGCGGTGGAGATGACCACCACCCGGCTGCCCCCCCCCATCACCCCGCTGCGGGCCAGCCGGGCGGTCACCGCCAGCGCCACCCCGGTGTGGGGACAGGCGAAGGCCCCCTCGCGGTCTGCCTCCGCGGCGGCGTCTGACAGCTCCGCCTCCGACGCGTCGTCCACCACGCCGTTGAAGGCCTGCAGCACCCGCACCGCCCGCGGCCAGCTCACCGGGTCACCGATCTGGATGGCCGAGGCCAGCGTCTCTCCGGCCACGACGGCGTGCTTCTCCCAGGTGCCGCCCCGGTACGCGCGCGCGAGCGGGTTGGCGCGCTCGGCCTGCGCCACTGCGATGCGCGGGCGCCGGTCAATCAACCCCAGCCGCAGCAGCAGCTCGAAGCCCATCCCGAGCGCGCTCGCGTTCCCGAGGTTCCCCCCGGGGATGACCACCCAGTCGGGCACCTCCCAGTCCCACTGCTGGCACAGCTCCACCGCGAGGATCTTCTGCCCCTCCAGCCTCAGCGGGTTCATGGAGTTGGCCAGGTACAGCCCGGCGTCTGCGGTCACCTCGCGGACCAACCGCATGCAGCCGTCGAAGTCCGTGTCGAGCGAGAGCACCAGGCTCCCGTTGGCAAGGGGCTGGACCAGCTGTGCCGGGGAGATCCTGCCCTGAGGCAGGAAGACCACGGACGGGATGCCCGCCGCTGCGGCGTAGGCTGCAAGCGCCGCGGAGGTATCCCCCGTGGAGGCGCACGCCACCGCCCGGAGGGGCACGCCCTGCCGCCGCATCCACCGAACCTGGGACACGAGCACCGTCATCCCCAGGTCCTTGAAGCTGCCCGTGGGAGACACCCCGCACTGCTTCAGCTCCAGCCGGGACAGGCCCAGGCGCTGCGCCATGCCGGGCAACGGCAGGAGCGGGTTCCACCCCTCGCCCAGCGAGACGATGTCCCCGTCCTCCAGGTGGGGCATGACCCACTCCCGCTTGCCCCAGATCCCGGATCCTTCAGGCAGGCGTGCCCGCGCAGACCGCTCAGCGAAGCGCGCCTTCCACTCTCGGGCGGAGACCTGCCCCAGCGACGCCAGATCGTGCGCCACCTCGAGCAGGCCACCGCACCGGGAACAGCGGTAGATGACCTCGGTGAGCGGCCAGGCGCCTCCACAGCCCACGCTGCAGGTGAAGCGGCTGGGTCGCATCAGTCGTTTGAGGGGTAGGGGCTGATGACGCCACAGTCGCCGCAGGGCTTGCCCGCGCGGGAGGGCACGCCGCAGGCCTTGCAGCGGACCCACACCGTGTCCTGAAGCTCGTCCACCATCAACACCACCGCCTGCCGCTGAGGCTGGGGCAAGCGGCGACCGCACCCGTCACAGACGGTGCCGAGGACCTGGCCCGGCGTTCCGCAGGCGGGACAGGGGATGCGGTTGGCGGCCGCTGCTGCTGCTGCCACCTCCGCCCCGTCCTCCTCGTCGTCGTCCAGCACCACTTCGGCCTCTACGTCGAGTTCCAGCGCGACGTGCTCGTCCCCGAGGCGGCCCCGGTCAAAGTCCTCGGGCGGCGGCGCTTCCTCCGCGCTGGCCGTGAGTTCATCCATCCGCCCCGTGTCCAGCCCCTCGAGCACTCCCTCGTCCACCGACCCGTCCGCGCCACCCACGGCATTCAACTCCAGATCCGACAACCGGTCCGCTGCGACGCGGGCGTCGGGCGGCATCACCTGGTTGTGCTCGATGCCGCCCTCCTCGTCGGGCCCAGCAGCAGCAGGCGCAGGCACCGCCTCGACGAGCGCGGCCACCGGCGTCCCCGCCGCCGGGGGACGTGCCACCGGCGCACCTGCGACAGCGGCCACCG
>VGRA01000223.1 GCA_016875515.1 Deltaproteobacteria bacterium
TACCTCCCGGTCCCGCTTCCCGGGGCGGAGCAGGGCTGGGCCTGGCACGCGCTGGGGCCGCTGCTCGCCGAACGGCTGCCCCGCCGCCCGCCGCGCGAGGCGCTCGGGGAGCTCGCCGCCCTCTGGAACTTCACCGAGGCGCTCGAGAACGGCCCGCCGTGGATCCGCAACCTGGTCTCCCACTTCGCGCCACGGCTCGCGCCGGAGAACCCGCTCGCTGCCTTCGTCCGCGAGGTGGACGCGGCGCTCGGCGAGGGCGGGCTCGTTCCGCTCGGCGAGGATCCCTCCGCGTGGTCCGGTGCGTGGGCGCCCCTGGCCCCGCCGCCGTCGGACCCACTGCCCGGCAAGGTCGCCTTCCTGGCCCCCCGGGTGGTGGCGGTGGAGCGGCGGGGCACGGGCCAGGCTTCCTTCTACTGGCTGACGCCTCGTCCGGTGCTGCTCGGCCCGGGTCCCTGGAGCGGGCGGGGACTCCCGCAGGCCCCCTTCCCGCGCCTGCGCGGCGCGGAGGGCTGGCTGCTCTCCCAGCGCGCCGGCCCCTTGCACGCCGAGGCCCGCACCGCGCACGCCTGGGTGGGCGCGCCCGCGCTGTCCCAGCGCGTGCTGTTCGCGTGGAGGGAGGCATGAGCGCCCCGGTCTTCCCGCGCCCCGTCGTCGAGGCGGCGTGGCGCCGCGCCTGTACCGCCTGGCGGGAGACCCCTTCGCTCTCGCCGCCGCAGGAGTTGCCGCGGGACCACGCCGCGGTCGCCTACATTGACCTGGAGAGGCGCCAGGTCTTCTTCAACGCGCACCTGCTGAAGGACAAGCAGCTGCAGTCCACCCTCCCGGCGCTGCTGGCGCACGAACTCGGCCACCACCTCGAGTACCCGCACACCCTCCGCCTCAGCGCCGACCTGCTGCTGATGGCCAACGAGCTGTTCACCCGCTTCCCGCCCGTCTTCCTCAACCTCTTCTACGACCTGCTCATCAACGAGTCCGTGGGGCGGGACCCAGCGCTGCGCGGGCAACTCCAGGCGCTCTACGCGGGCGTCACGGCGAGCGCCCCGTCCCCCCTCTTCCAGCTCTACCTGTCCATCTACGACGCGCTCTGGGCCAGCCCCGGCGCGCTGTCCCCCGACGCGCCGCAGGAGGTGGTGGACAAGGCCGAACTGTTCGCCCAGACCTTCTTCGCCCTCTCGTCCATCCACGAGCAGTTCGCGTACTTCTGCGCCGCGTTCGCGCAGCACGTCTTCGAGGAGGCAGGGCGCGGGAGCGATCCCCAGCGCGCCCACCCGCTGCTCGGGGACGTGGCCCTCCCCTCACCGGACGACTACCCGGCAGACGGCGCCCCGAGCCCCGGCGCCCTCCGGGCCCTCCGGCGCGCGCTCGACGACGGCTGGCTCCCCGAGGACTACCCGGGCAGGCAGCCGGTGACGGGCCGCCTGCAGGACCCGCTCTCCCGGCTCGCCGGGATGCCCGGCACCGAGACGCGCGAGGCCTCCGAGCGCCGGGCAGAGCGCTTCTACGCGGCGAAGATCGAGCAGGTGCTCTCGCAACTGTCGCTGCCTCCGGGAGATCGGGTGAGGGATCCCTTTCTCCCCGGCCCGCTCGAGGACTGGGACGTGGGGGACGATCCCGCCGACATCGACTGGACCTCGTCCCTCTCCAGGCGGGGCGAGCTCGCGGCCGCCGCGCCGCTGCGCCGTACGTGGGAGGCAGACGACGAGCCGGGCGAGGCCCCCGGCATCCCGCGCCTGGAGCTGTACCTGGACACCAGCGGCTCCATGGCGGACCCGCTGCGCGGGCTCAACCTCATGACGCTCGCGGCGCAGGTGCTGGCCACGCTGGCCATCCGCCGCGGCTCCCAGGTGCGCGCCTGCGTGTACTCCTACGGGTCCCCCCTCCGCTCGGGCTGGCTCCGCTCGGAGCACGCCGCCCGGCGCTTCCTGTTCCACTACATCGGCGGGGGGACGCAGTTCCCCTTCGAGGTGCTGCACGATTGGGCCCGCTCGGATCCCGGCGTGGTGCGCGTGGTCATCTCGGACGCGGACTTCCTGTCCAACCTGCGCCAGGGGCCCCGCAAGCAATTCGAGGAGTCGGTGCTCCGGTCCCGGCAGCTGGTGCTGCTGCTGCTGGGCGTCTCCCCCCGGGACGTCGAGAAGGCCTGGAAGGGCCGGCTGCCGCGCGGGGCGCGCGTGGTGCAGGTGGACGGCGTCGACGCGTTCGCCTCCCTGGCGGCGCGGCTCGGGGACGCGCTCTTCCCGCCGGAGGTGGGCTGATGGCCGTCCCGCTCGCCTCCGTGCTCGCCGCGCTGGATGCCCTGCCCTACGCCCCGCGCGCGCCGGCGGTGGGCAGGGCGGTGCTCAACGACGCGCTCCGCGACCTGGGACTGCAGCCGCTCGAGGACAAGGACTTCAACGCGGCGGCCGCGTCTGCCGGCGATCCCGCGCGGGGACGCGCCCTGCTCGACTTCCTGGCCTTCGCGGTGGCGCTCACGCCCCTGGGCAGCGCGCTGGCCCGGGAGCGCTGCACGTTCACGGACGCCCCGCGCCGCCTGCGCGCCGCCCTGTCCTCCCTGGAGGGAGCGCCCGTGGAGCAGCTGGCGCGCAACGCCTTCCGCCGGGAGGAGGTGCTCCGGAAATTCCTCCACGCGTTCGACCTCTCCGTGGACGGAGAGAGCGCCGGGCAGGCCGCCGCCCGCCTGGAGGCGGTGGACTTCCGGCGCCTCCGCAAGACCCTTCAACGCGAGGAGGCGGAGCGGAAGCGCATTGCCGAGGAGTGGGCGCGCAAGCAGGCCGAGGCCGCTGCTGCGGCAGCCGCGGCGGCCGCCGCGGCGCGCGCCCAGCCCGGGTATGAGTGAGCCGCTGAAGACGGGTCTGCGTGAACTCGCGCTCCGGCTCGCGGCGGCCCCCGCCTGGCGCGAGCGGCTGGCGTCCCGTGGCTTCGCCCCCGGTGACCTGTTGGCCGCGTCGGAGCACGCAGACACCCACGCCACAGCCGTGCGGCTGTTGGCCCCCTTCCCCGGGCTCACCCGCGCGGACCTCGCGGAGGACGCCTCCGCGTGGCTGTCCCCGCGGGTGGACGAGCTCCCGCAGCTGCACCCCGCGTGGAGCTCCGGCTCCTCGGGCCAGGGGCCCCTCGCCGTGCCCCGCTTCGACGCCGACGTGGCCCACCGCCAGGCGCGCATGTGGGAGGCAGCGGCCGCCGGGGGCATCTCCGCCGAGGCGCTCTGCCGGGGCGCCTTCCTCTGCGCCCTCCCCGGCCGTCCCGAGGGACGCGCCTGGTTGGACGTGCCGCGGTCCATCCCGGTGGACCGGATCTCGCTGTGCCGGGCGGGCTGGGAGGACCGCCTGCGGGCGTGCGGCGCTGACTTCTGGAACCTCAGCCCCGTGGGCCTCGCGCACGCGCTGCAATCGCACGAGGCCCGCCCGCTGCCTCCGCCGCGCGTGGTGTTCTCCACGGCGCTCGTTCTGGAGGACGCGCTCCGCCGCCGCACGGAGGACGCGTTCGGCTGCCCCGTGCTGGACCTCTTCTCCACGGCGGAGACCGGCCCCTTCGCTTGGGGCTGTTCCGCGGGGGGCGCCTTCCACGTGCTGTCCGGGGGCTTCCTCGTGGACGTGGACCCCGAGGGGCTGCGCGTCACCCGGCTCGGGGACTCGCCGTTGCCGCTCCTCCACTACCGGCTGGCGGACCACGCCACGGCCGCGCTGCCGGGCTGCCCGCGGTGTGGCCATGCCGGGCCCACGCTGGTGGGGCTCAGGGGACGGACGCGGTCGGAGAAGGGGGAGCACTCCAGCGCGCCTCGGCCCCTGCCCGCTGCAGCAGGCTGATCCGCTCGTCTCGCGGCGTGGCATACCAGGGCGTGGCCGGGTACGGCAGCCCGGCGCGCGCGAGGTGGGAGATCTCCTCGAAGTAGGCGTTCACCTGTTGGGCCATGTCCAGCCGTTCCTCGGCCAGCGAGGGGCCACACGCGTCGCGCACCTCGCCCGCGCTGCCAAAGCCACTCCAGTCCGCCACCGCCTGCCACACCCGCGGCGGCACCCACGTCACGTCCTTCTCCAACTTCACCGGGACGTTGAGCGCCACGTACACGTCTGCCTCCGTGCTGGAGCGCACGAGCGGAGTCCCGGGTGGCAGGAACGCCACCAGCCCCCCGAAGCAGGACGCCCCGGGGTGGATGTCCGACAGGCCGCGCGACGCCAGGAAAACCACCCGCTCGGCCGGGTGGGACAGCGTCACCAGCGCCCCCTGGAGGAAGTCCCGCACGCCGCACGCGCCCGGAAAGCGCAGCAGCGCCCGGGGGAGCTCCCCTTCGGGGGGAGGTGTCCCAAGCGCTGCGAGCAACGGCGAAAGCGGAGAATCCACGCGGGACCGGAGGGACCCGGCCGGATCAGGTCTCGATGGAGCCGGCCATGATGCCCACCAACTCGCCGGACTTGCTGCGGCCCACCAGCACCAGCGTCACCTCGATCTCCCCGAAGGCGTACAGCTTCAAGTCCGAGAGCTCCGCGGTCATCTTGTTGGCCACCCGGCCCCACTGCTGGGTCTCGGCGTCCTGGAACCCGCCCACGTTGGTGCGGTGGGAGAGGAAGTTCACCACGGAGCGCTCGTCCACCGGCTGCTGCACGAGCGGCCGCTGCTCACTGAGCCGCTCGCCGCCGGACATGGCCAGCGCGTGCTGGTTGAACGCCGGGGTCAGCTTCTGGGCCACAAGCTCCGGGGTGATGGGGGCGCTGCCGATCTTCCCGCCGGACACCGCGAACACGGGGGACTCGGACTCGGAGACGTTCAGCAGCCCCTTGGTCAGGGACGCCAGCTGGGTCTGCAGCGAGGGCTTGGCCGCCCCGAGCTCTCCCTTGAGCACCGCCACGTCCGCCTGCAGGTGCTTGGGCAGCTTCGCCATGTCCGCGGCGCTCAGCCGCCCGTCCGCGCCTGCCGCCTTCTTCGCCGTGGCCTCCACCTGGCCGCGCAGCGTGGAGACCAGCTTCGGCACGGACACCGTCTGCTGGCCGGTGCGCTGGAAGAAGTCCATGGCCTCGTCCGCGAACGCCTTGCCCGCGCCGGTGGTCTCCGCCAGCTTCTTCGCCTCGTTCACCGACAGGCGACCGTCCTCACCCGCGACCTTCTTCACGCTCTTCTCGAACTGCTTTGCCCACGCGTCGGCAAACGTGGCGGGGGACGGGGACTGGCTGATCTTGCTCATGGGCAGGCCTCGGGGGACGGCGGTTGGAAGTTGTCTCGGCTGTAGCCCCGCGCGTCCCTGCTTTCAAGGGGGTGCCTCCCCGGTGACACCGCGGCGGTACAGCTACAGGTAGAACTGCGCCTGCAGGCGGAAAGCTGCAGGACGTGGACACCTCCCGCGCGCTGATGACCGCCTTCGGCCGGCGCTACCTCGTGGCGCTCGAGGCCAGCCTCAAGGGAGAGGAGATCCCGCC
>VGRA01000224.1 GCA_016875515.1 Deltaproteobacteria bacterium
TGGCTCCCGCGGTGACACGGGAAACGGTGCCACGCGCCCCCCTGCTCGAGCCTGGCCGGGAGGCACACGTGGCCAGCCCGGGCGAGGTGATTCAGCGGGTCACCGCCTGGGTGGAGGCGGGCACGCCCCGGCTTGCGCTGCAGCTCGGCGGGGAGTTCGCTGGGCGGGTGGAGCTGGTGCGGACGGGACCTGGGCGGGTGCGGCTGTCCTGGCGCTGCAGGAAGGCCAGCGCCGCTGGACTGGCCTCCCGCGTCCGGACGGCGCTGGCGGAGGCGGGGCTCCAGGTCGAAGGTGTCCAGGTGGACGTGGCCCCCTGAACGCACCACGCCCCTCGCCGGACGGCAGGTCCGGGAGGGGCGCGGGGAACGGCAGACGTGGCGTGACTACGCGCCTGCCGGATCCAGCAGCGAGCGCTTGTTGTCCCTGGACTTGAACTCCTCCGCCTCGGGGAGGGGATCCCGCTTCTCGGCGATGTTCGGCCACTTGGAGGCGTACTGGGCGTTGAGGGCCTTGTACTCGTTGTACTTCGCGGGGAGGTCTGACTCCGGGAAGATGGCCTTGGTGGGGCACACCGGCTCACACGCGCCGCAGTCGATGCACTCGTCCGGGTTGATCACGAGGAAGTTCTTCCCCTCGTAGAAGCAGTTGACGGGGCACACCTCCACGCAGTCGGTGTACTTGCACTTCACGCACGGCTCGGTCACCACATATGCCATTGACGTCTACCTCCAGCGCCAGGGTTGGCGCGGGCTATACCACCGGCGTTCCGCCGCGCAACGGATTCGTGTGAGCGCTAGCCGAGCAGGCCCTGGGTGCGCATCAGTTCCGCGAGCAACACCGCGCCGCGGGCCGCACCCATGCGGGTGTTGTGGGAGACCAGCACGTACTTGATGCCGTTCTCCAGGACGGCGTCCTCGCGGATGCGCCCCACCGAGGTGGCCATGCCCCCATGGGTGTCCCGGTCCAGGCGCGGCTGGGGACGGAATGGATCGTCCAGCACCTCGATCCAGCGCGGCGGCGAGGACGGGAGGGCCGCGGCCTCGGGGGCCCCCTTCCAGGTGCGCATGGCCTCTGCCACCTCTGCCACGGAGGCCTTCCTCTTCAGGGAGACGTAGACGCACTCGGTGTGGCCCTCCAGCACCGCCACGCGGGTGCAGGTGCAGGAGACGCGGACCGGGTGATCGCCCACCGCGCCGCTCGAGAGCGCGCCGAGGATCTTCTTCGTCTCCACCTCCACCTTGTGCTCCTCCTTGGAGATGTGGGGGATGACGTTGTCCAGGATGTCCAGCCCGATGACGCCGGGGCCCCGGCCCGCGCCGCTGACCGCCTGCAGGGAGGTCATCATCACCGCCTGCACGCCGAAGGCGGCCTCCAGCGGCGCGAGCGTGATGGCCAGCCCCGTGGTGGTGCAGTTGGGGATGGGGGCGATGAAGCCCTTGTAGCCGCGCCGGGCCTGCTGCGTCCTGACGAGCGGGGCATGCGAGGCGTTGACGGGCGGAATGACCAGCGGCACGTCCGCGTCGTAGCGGAAGGCGCTCGCGGCGGAGATGACGGGGATGTGGGCGGCGAGCCGGGGCTCGAGCTCCCGGGCGACGTCCGCCTCCACCGCGCTGAACGCAAGGTCGTACTGTCGCGGGTCCACCGCTTCCCCGGCGGCCACGGTCATCTCGGCCGCGGCGGCCGGCAGCGGCTCGGAGAGGAACCAGCCGCTTGCGCCGTTGGTGTTGCGCAGCGCATCTGCGTAACGCTTGCCGGCGTTCCGCGGGGACGCGGCCAGGCCGGCGAGCTCGATGAAGGGGTGGGACTGCAGGGCGGAGACGAATTGCTGACCGGCGAGCCCGGTGGCCCCGACGAGGACGGCGCGAAGTTTCTTCATGGGGTGCGCCTTATCCCACAACTTCGGTCGACATCCGCTTTCCTCGTGGTTAGGGTCCGCCGCCATTGCGCGGGGGGAGGCCGGCCCCTCGTGCGCACGGTTGTCCAAACGCATGATGCTCCACACCCTTCCTGCCCTCGTCCTCGCGGCGACTTTGCCGTTCTCGCCGCAAACCGGCCACCACCTCGAAAACGCCGACGGAACAATCCGCGCGGAGACGGGGATCCTCTCCCTGCCCCTGCAGGACGACCTCCGGGACGCCGCGCGCGCGTACGCGCTCTCTCGGCCGGATCTCCGGCTGCCGGCCGGCGGCTCGCTCGGTCCCGCGGAGGCGTACTCCGCGCGCCTGTGGGCGACGGTGCGGATGCCCCAGCTGCTCAACGGCGTGGAGGTGGCGGGGGCGGAGCTCGTCGTCTCGTTCGACGCGCAGCGGCGCGTGATGCAGGTCTCCTCCAGCCTCAAGCGGTACGAGGGCTACTCACTGTTCGAGGTGGGGCCCGAGGCGGCCATGCGCGCGGCGGGCCTTTCGGTGCAGGGCTCCGTCTACAAGGGGGACGGCACTTTCTACGGTGGCATCAAGCGGCAGTACGTGGTCCGCGGGGCCGAGGCACGCGCCGCGTACCTGGCCTGGGTGCCCACGCTGCGGGCGGACGAGAACTGGTACGTGGTGGTGGACGCCGCAACGGGCGAGGTCCTCTACAAGCAGAACCGGGTGCACACCGCCTTCAAGGCGAACGTCTACCCGTCCAGCCCGGGCGGCAAGGACGGCGGCGTGGGCGTGACGCCCACGGTGGAGGTGGACCTGCAGCACGTGGACGGCGGGGTGCTGACCGGCACGCAGATCCGGGCGTGGAACTGCTGCACCACGGAGGGCTGCCTGGACGGCGGGACGCCCAAGCGGATCACGGGCGAGCTGAACGTGGGATTTGCCAACGTCCCGTACGACGTGGCCATTTGCGACCGGCTGCAGCGGGCCACCGCGGAGGTGACCGGCGACTACCTGTACACGCCGGTGGACCCGCCCAACCCCCTCTGCGGGGCGGGGGGCAGCTGCACCGCGCGCCTGGGAGACCCTGCCGCAGAGGATCTCTACGCCGAGTCCCACGCCTACTATCACGTGGACTCGGTCTACGACTGGACGCGGGCCCTGTCCGCCAGCTCGTCTGGCCTGTTCCCCACGGACAGCAAGCTCCAGCCGTTCCAGCTCCGGGACGCGAAGCTGGGCAAGGTCCCGTCCGTGTGGGTAAACGCGCTGATGCCCAACCAGGACGACGCGTTTGCCAGCTACGGGGCGTGCTTCGGCCAGCCCACCTGCAAGGCAACGTCCGACAAGATGATGTACCTGGACAACGCCGCGTTCCTACCGCGTGAGCAGTTCGCCGGGGCCATGGCCATTCCGGGCATCTCGTTTGACACCGACGCGCTCATCATCTGGCAGGGCGCCAAGGCGGACTTCAGCTACGACGCCCCGGTGCTGTGGCACGAGTTCGGCCACGGGATGATCTACTCCACGGCCAACATCGACTTCGGCGCCATTGCGTCCGACGCGCGGTCCGTGAACAACGAGGGCGGCGCGCTGCACGAGGGGCTCGCGGACTACGTGGCGGTGGCCCACGGGAACAACAGCGCGGTAGGCGCCTACGTGGGGCCGCGCATTGACGGCGTGACGGCGCAGAACGTGGCAGGCGGGAACGAGATCCCGCCCGGCGGCGCGCTGCGGGACGCCAACAACACCTACAAGTGCCCGGACGTGCTGTGGGGCGAGGTCCACCAGGACGGCATGCACCTGACGGCCGCGCTGTGGGACGCGCGCAAGGGGCCCTTCGCCGGGACGGACAGCGGGGCCACGTTCGACGCCGTGGTGTACGCCTCCATCGTGTCGCTCGCGCCCAACGCGGGCTTCGCGGAGTTCGCGGCGGCGGTGGTGGCGCGGGTCCCGGCGGCCTTCCCGGGCGTGGCAGGCGCCTCGGACAAGATGGATGCCATCTTCGACGCGCGCGGCATCACCCAGTGCAGCAAGGTGGTGGACATCAGCGGCAAGGCGGCCCCGCAGCAGCCCATCTTCTTCATTGCCAACGGCGAGGGGGCGGGCTTCTCGGGATCCGCGCAGATCCCCGGGCCGGTCCAGTTCAAGCTGGCCCTGCCCGCGGGCGCGAAGAGCGTGTCCGTGTCGTTCCCCCTGCAGCAGCCCGGGCTCGGGTTCGGCCAGCCGCAGGTACCGAAGGTGCGGTTGCTGGCCCACACCGAGCCCGTCACGTTCGCGCGGTCCTCCACGGCCTTCACCCACAGCGCCGTGCTGGGCATGTCCGGCAGCCCCACGGTTAGCAGCGGCAAGGCGGTGGTGAAGGCCAGCCTGGATTCCCCCCTGCCTTGCGGGAGCGAGGTGTACCTCGCCCTCACCGGCGCGGGCGGCCCGCAGTTGCAGAAGCTGACCTTCACCGTGGAGGCCGGCGAGGCATGCCCCGTGGTGGACGCGGGGACGCCCGAGGCGGACGCAGGGACGCCGGGTGATGGGAGCGCCGGGACGGACGGCGGCACCGACACGGGCGGCGGCGCGCCTGCACCGGGCGGCTGTGGCTGCGGCGCCGCGGGGAGCGGGCTGCTCCTGCCTGCGCTCGGGCTCCTTGGCCTGACGCTGAGGCGCCGGCGCGGCTGAGCACCGGCAGGACCTGAACGTTGAAGCGCTGCGCCGCGGGGAGGAGATGCCCCGCGGCGCAGTCGTTTCTACAGCCCCATCTGGCGGCAGATGATCTCGTTCATGATCTCGCTCGTCCCGCCGCCAATGGGGCCCAGCCGCGCATCCCGCCAGTGGCGCTGGATGTCGTATTCCATCATGTAGCCCGCGCCGCCGTGCAGCTGCAGGCAGCCGTCTGCCACGCGGCAGGCCATCTCGGTGGCCACCTTCTTGGCCATGGAGGTCTCCTGGATGGCCATCTCGCCCCCCGCGTGCAGCCGGAGCGCGTGGTAGGTGAGCTGGCGGGCGCACTCGAGATCAGTGGCCAGGTCTGCCAGCCGATGACGCGTCACCTGGAAGCCGGTGAGTGGGCGGCCGAAGGCGCGGCGCTCCTGGGTGTACGCGAGCGCCTGCTCCAGCATCTGCTCCGCAGCCCCGACTGCGCCGAGCGCGAGCACCAGCCGCTCCCATTGGAAGTTCCCCATCAGCTGGAAGAAGCCGCCGTCCTCCTCCCCGAGCAGGTTCTCCGCGGAAACCCGGCACTCCTCGAAGGACAGCTCGGCCGTGTCGGAAGCGCGCCAGCCCACCTTCTCCAGCTTGCGCGAGACGGTGAAGCCCGGCGTGTCGCGGTCCACGATCAGCATGGAGATCCCGGCGTGGCCACTGTCCTCAACGCCCGTCCGCACGGCGAGCACCACGAAGTCCGCGCGCACGCCGTTGGTGATGTACGTCTTGGCGCCGCTCACGACGTAGTGGCTGCCGTCCCGGCGCGCGGTGGTGCGCAGGGAAGCCACGTCCGAGCCGCCGTCCGGCTCCGTGACGCCCAGCGCGCCCACCTTCTCCCCCCGGATGA
>VGRA01000225.1 GCA_016875515.1 Deltaproteobacteria bacterium
GAGGCATGGCTCGCACAGGACAAGGTGAAGGCGTTCCTGGCGGACCGGCAGAAGTTCATCCCGGCGGGCTGGAAGCGTCCCGAGCAGGTGGACGACCTCGTCCGCATGGTCCACGCCGGGCTGCACCTTCCCGTGGAGCTGGAAAAGGGCGAGCGAATCGACGGGCTCGGGACCTTGCCGCTCCACCGCGAGGTGGATTTCTACATGCCCTGGCCGGACGGTGGGGGACAGCTCCCGAGTGGTCGCTGGCGCGTGGAGAACGGCTTCCTCAACGGCAGCATGGACTTCGTCTTCGAGCACAAGGACCGCGTCTACTTCGGGGACTGGAAGTCCAACGCGCTGGGCGGCTACGCGCCCGAGTCGATCCAGCGGGCGGTGGCGGCCTCCTACGAGGCACAGGTCCGCATCTACACGCTCGCGCTGTGCCGGGCCTGGGGCATCACCGACGAGGGGGACTACACGAAGCGTTTCGGCGGTGCCCTCTACCTGTTCCTCCGCGGGTTCAACGGGATGGGCAACGGCGTGGGTCTCTTCAAGCCCGCGTGGAAGTCGCTGACGGAGCTCGAAGAGAAGTTGAAGCGCCTGGGCGACGAGCGCGCGCGCATGCCTCCCGAGCGGGAAGAGGAGCGCGTGGAGTCCACCGGCAAGGCCGACAAGGACGACGACGATCAGGATCAAGACGGGCCGGACGCCCCGGACGAGGAGGCAGCATGAGCGGGAGCTTCGTTTCACTGGACGTGGCCGGGAGTGCCCTGTCCGCGTGGCGGAAGCGGTCCGATTGGGCGCAGGCCCACCCGGAGGCGGTGCCGGCGCCGGTGTTCCCCGGGCCCGCTGGGATCCCCCCGGAGGTGCTCGAGACGCTCGAGGACGGCCACCGGCTGCTGCCGCTCGCGCACGAGCTCTCCAGGCTTGCGCCCGAGGGGCAGGACCGGGAGGTGGCGCTGGTGCTGGGCCTGTCCATGCTGCTGCTGACCCAGGGCGGTAGCACCACGCTGCCGCGGATGGACGAGGGTCGTCAGGAGCTGGTCCGGTTGCTCGAGCAGCTGGACCCCGGGCACCGCGCCTCGCCTGCGGTGCTGCGGCTGTTCGACACCGGGAAGATCCCCAAGGGGCTCGCGGCGTTGGTGGCAAAAGACGGCGGTGCGCCGCTCCTGCTGGAACCTGATCGGTTGTCGCTGCACCGCTTCGCCCGCCTCGAGCAGCGGCTGGGGGAAGCGTTGGCTGGGCACCTGGCGCAGAAGCCCTTCTCGGGTGCGCCGGTGGCCGGGGCGCGCGCGGCGTTCGAGGAGGTGGGGAAGGGCCTCGGCACCATGCACTGGGCGTTGGACCAGGAGTGGGCGCTGCTCAACGCGCTCCACCTGCCGTTCTCCGTCATCTCCGGAGGGCCGGGGACGGGGAAGACGACCATCGTGGTGTCGCTGTTGCGGATCCTCGCTCGAATGGGGGTGTCAGCGCAGCGGATGGCGCTGGCGGCGCCCACGGGGAAGGCGGCCAACCGGATCTACGAAGAGGTTCAGAAGCAGTTGAAGGAGGAGAAGGAGAGGGCGAAGAAGGAGAAGCGGACGCCGCACCCGGCAGACGAGGCGCTGAAAGACCTCCCGGAGCCGCGCACCTTGCACCGGCTGCTCGGGTACTCGCCGTCCCGGGACCGGTTCGGGCTGGACGACGTGAACCCCATCGAGGCGGACCTCGTGGTGGTGGACGAGTGCTCCATGGTGGACCTGTTCCTGATGGAGCGGTTGTTCCGCGCCTTCAAGCCGGAGACGGGGAAGGTGAAGCGGTTGGTGCTGCTCGGGGACGCCAACCAGCTGCCGTCCGTGGAGGCGGGGATGGTGCTCTTCCACCTGGCGAGCTTCACCCAGCCCCTCCAGCGGCCGTGGCATTCGTGGGTGCTGGGCAAGGGGAAGGGCACCCTGTCCAAGCCCGTGGCCTCATCCGAGGATCCTCGGGCCCATTACCTGACGACGCTGACGTACAGCCACCGCATGGACCCGAACCGCGAGGATGGGCGCGCCATCTTCGAGTACGCGGAGGCCATCCGGGAGGAGAAGGCCGCGTCCTTCGTGGGGACGGGGCCGTGCGTGTTGACGCCGAAGACGTCACCCGCCGAGTTGGCCTTCTCCCACGTGGAGCACCTGGCGCACGACGGGTCGGACCGGAAGCCGCCCGAGGCGTTCTTCGAGCGGTGGTGGGATCGACGGTGGAGCGCGCACAAGGCGCTGCGGCGCAAGATCTTCACCTTCAACGAGAAGGGGGATTTGCCAAAGGACGACGAGACGGGGCTCCGCGCCCTCGTGCAGGCGGCCGACTCGCAGCGGATCCTTTGCCTGACGCGCGGCAAGGGGCTGGACGGCGCCGAGCGCGCCAACGCCTGGTTCTCCAAGCGGCGGAGGCGGGAGGACGAAGCGGAGCAGCGGAAGATCCATTCCCGCCTGGGTTTCATGGCGGGCGAGCCGGTCATCGTGACGGTGAACGACTACACGCAGCGGCTGTTCAACGGCTACTCGGGGATCGTGGTCTGGACGAAGCGTGGACAGGAGCCTGCGCGGCTGCGCGCCGTGTTCGAACAGCCGCAGGGGCTGCTCGCCTACGAGCTGGATGATCTCAAGGGCCGGCTGCAGCACGCCTACGCGTTGACGGTGCACAAGGCGCAGGGATCACAGGTGGAGTGCGCAGCGCTGCTGTTGCCGCGGGAGGCCACCTCTCCGCTGCTGGTGAAGCAGCTCGTGTACACGGCGGTCAGCCGCGCCAGCAAATCCGTGGTGCTGGTGGGGGACATCCAGCGCGTGGTGGACGCGGTGAAGCGGCCCATCCGCCGGTTCAGCGCGGTGCTGGACCGTGCGAAGGCGGCCGCCCCAGCGGTGGATTAGGCGCGGGGGAGCAGGGCCAGCCGCGGATCCCGGGCGAGCATCTCCTCGGTACACACCACCGTCAGCCCCGCGGTGGCGCGGGTGACGGCCATGCGCATCCGGGCCTCGTAGCGGTGGGCGCCTTCCTCCAGTTCCGCCAGGACGATCCACGGCCGCTCCAGCCCCTTGAAGCGGAGGAAGGTGTCCAGCACGACATGGCTGGCGGCCTCCGGCGCGTCCGCGTGGACGAGCCGGTGCGAGCCCAGCGTGGTCTGGTCGAAGAGGTTGCTGCGGGTCTGGCCGCCCAGGGTGACGACCGCGATGTCTGCCGGTGAGGCCCCGCGGCGAATGAGATCATCCACCATGTGCCGCACCCGTTCCGGCACCTTGCCCGCCGGCGCAACGGAGAGGCGAGGCGTGGCCTCCTCCACGGGCACCGAAGCGGGAAGGCTGGCACCGGGCTGGTACAGCGTCGCGAAGCGTGCGACGGGCTCGGGGCAGCGCTCCTGGCGCGGGAGCTTGAGTCGTCCCGGCCACTGGGCGAGCGCGGGAGGCAGCGGGCGGTCTGCCCAGAAGGCCTGTAGCGGATCATGGAACACCCACAGCTCCCGGTCCTGGGACAGCGCGAGCACCAGCTCCCAGTCGGAGCCCTCGAAGTCCTGGCCCTCGTCCACGGCGACGAAGCCGGGGGCGTCACCGGGAGGCGGGAGGGCGTCACACGCCGCCTGCAGGCTGACCTCGGCCCAGAACCTCGGCCCGTCCGCGGCGGTAGGGAGTCCGGCATTGCTGAGCAGCGAGACGGCGTGGCGGCGGATGGTGAGCGCGCGCGGGCGATCCGGGAGGGAGAACTCAGCGGCCAGGGCGGCGTCCACCTGGCGCGCGAGCGCGTCCGTGAAGCAGAGGTAGAGGACGCGCTTGCCGGCGCGCGCCTTGCGGCGGCAGAGCTCCAGGGCGAGAAGCGTCTTTCCAGTGCCGGCGCCGCCGGTGACGACGGCCCGGGGCATCTCCTCGGCAGCATCCAGCACGCGCAGTTGCTCTTCGTTGAGGGACACCAGGCGGGCCTCGGCATCCTGGGCGCGGTCCTGCAGGGAGACGGTGGGGACCCAGGTGTCTCCCCAGAGGGCGTGGAGCGTGCCCATCCACTTCGCCCCGGCGGGGAGGCGGCCGCGCGGGATGCCCCGCTCTGCGAGCGCAATCAGCGCCGTGTCCAGCCATGCGAGATCCCGCTGGCCCAGCACCAGGCCATCCAGGTCACCGGACTCCGGCCCGGCGCTGAAGTCGCAGTCCGGGAAGGCGCAGGCGGTGCCGAAGGGCACCAGGTCTCCCGTCCGTGCCTTGAGCTCGTCCGCGAGGTTCCGGACGAACTGCTGCACCTGTGCCCGGGGGGCCTTCTTCATCTCCTGTCCGTTCTGCCGCCAATGCCCACCGCGCATCTCCACGGCGCCCCCCTTGATCTCCAGCACCAGGAGGCCCCGGTCCGGCACGGCGAACACGAAGTCCCCCTCGCCTTCGTAGTGGCCGTCCCGGCTGCGGAGCCTGAGCGAGTGCCACGCCCGCCAGCCTGCGGGGAGCTTCTGCTTCAGCGCAGACCAGAGCTTCCGCTCCGCCTCGGAGGTGGTGGGGCGGGGGGCGTCTACGGGGAACAGTCGCGGGGCATTGGGAGACAAGGGGGGAGGAGTCTACCGTCACGCGTGCTCGGAGACCGCCTCGTGGTGGCCAACAGCAGGTGGGTGGCGGAGGTGGTCACCCACTACAGCCACCCGCTTCCTCGGCAGCGTTGGAACGTGGAGCGGGAGTCGGAGTTGGAGGAGGCACGGGAAGCCGCGTGGTACGGGGCGGGCATGGCTCGGCCGCCCGCAGCAGCCGCACGGCCGTCTTCCGCCCCAGGCGGGGCAGATGGCCGTGTCAGCGGCGCCTCCGGCTGGCCCTGGGCACATCGGTGCTGGGGGCCGCTGGGAAGTTCGCCGCCGGGTTGGCCAGCGTGAGCTCGGCCATGGTGTCCTCCGCGCTGGACTCGCTGGGGGACATCCTCGTGTCGGCGGTGAAGCTTTGGGTGGTGCGCTTCTCGGACGCGCCACCGGACGAGGAGCACAACTACCGCCACGCCCGCGTGGAGGAGCTGGGGGCCATGTTTGAGGGGGGCTTCATCTTCGCCGCCGGGGTGGTGGCGCTGTTCACGGCGGCGCGGCGGCCGTGGACCGCCGAGGCACCACAGGCCCCGGGGCTGGGGCTGGCGGTGATGGTGCCGGTCCTGGCCATGACGGCAGGCACCGTGGCTTGGGTGCGCAAGGTGGCGCGCGAGACCGGGAGCCTGGTGCTGAAGGCAGACGCCCTCCACTGCGCCACGGACATCTGGATGAACGGTGGGGTGTTTGTGTCGCTGCTGATCGTGGAGCGCACCGGCTGTGGGTGGGTGGATCCGGTGGTGTCCCTGGGGATTGGGCTGTTCATGCTGCGGGCGGCGCGCGGGATCGTGCTCGAGGGGTTCGACGTGTTGCTGAACCCCAGCTTGGACCGGGCGCAGGTGGAGCGCGTGGAGGCCATCCTCCGGGC
>VGRA01000226.1 GCA_016875515.1 Deltaproteobacteria bacterium
CCCCGGCCAGGCCGCCCGTCACCACCACGTCCTCGTCGCTGAAGCCGGCGGGCGGCTCGGTGAACTGGAAGGTGACCGTGACCGTCTCTCCCGCGGCCAGCAGGAGCCCGTTCGCCTTCACGGCAACGAGCGGCACGTCCGGGTCCGTCGTCATGGTCAGCGAGCCCAGCACGCCGGCGTTCCCGGCGGTGTCCGTCCAGGTGCCTGCGGCCACCGTGACGCTGGGCGCATCCATGCCGGACTGGGTGAAGGTGGCGGTGTAGACGCGCGGGTCCGCCGTCACCGTGAAGTCGGACAGCACGCCGCCGGTGACAGCCACGTCCGCCGCGGCGAAGCCCACCGGGGCCTCGGAGAAGGCGAAGGTGACGGTGATGTACTCCGGCGGATCCACGGCGAGGAGCAGGTCCGTGCCCTGCACGTCCAGCACGGGCGGCACCAGGTCCAGCGCCATCCCCAGCGCGTCGCCGCCGCCCGCGTTGCCTGCCGCGTCCGCCCAGCTGCCCGAGGAAACCGCCACGGAGGCGGGGTCCGTCCCGGCCTGGGTAAAGGTGGCGGTGTACACCTTCGCATCGGTGGTGGAGACGGAGAGCCCGGTCAGCTGTCCGCCCGTCAGCGTGATGTCCGCTGCGTCGAAGCCGGCCGGCTCCTCGGAGAAGGTGAACGTCACCGTCACCGGCTCGCCCGCGGACAGCAGCGCGTCAGACGTCGTGAGCGCCAACGTGGGCGCCACCACGTCCGCGGCGAGCGTCAGCGTCTGGGTAACGCCCGGGTTCTCCGCAGCGTCCGTGTAGCTCCCAGGCTTCACCGTCACGGACGGCGTGCCGCCGCCGGACTGGGTGAGGGTGGCGGTGTACACCTTCGGATCCGCCGTGACGGCCAGGCCCGTGAGGTTGCCCCCCTGCGCCGTGATGTCCTCCGCGGCGAAGCCCACGGGCGCCTCGGAGAAGGTGAAGGTCACCGTCACCGCCTCGTTCACCGAGAGGACCGTGTCAGACGCCGCCAGCGCCACCGTGGGCGCCACGAGGTCCGTCGTGAAGGTCAGCGAGGCCCCCGACCCCAGGTTGCCGGCCTCGTCTGCGTACAGGTTGGCGGCAAGCGTGAGCTCCGCCGTGGCCCCTGTCCCCTGCTGGGTGAAGCTCGCCGTGTACACGCGCCCGTTCGTGGTGGACGCGAGGCTGGAGAAGGCACCGCCCGTGGCGGTGAGATCCGACAGCGTGAGCCCCACCGGCGCCTCGCTGAAGGTGAGGGTGACCGTGACGGTCTCACCGTCCGCGAGCAGCGTGTCCGCCGAGGTGAGGGTCACGGTGGGCGCGGCGTCGTCCAGCACCATTGTCAGGGTGTCACCGAGCCCGGCATTCCCTGCGGCGTCCGAGTACCCGCCCGCGCCCACCGTCACGGTGGGGGCCTGGGCGCCTTGCTGCGTGAAGGTGGCCGTCATCACCTTGGGATCTGCGGTGGAGGCCAGCCCCGTGACCGCGCCGCCGGTGGCTGCGATGTCTGCGTCGTCGAAGTCCTGGACCGCCTCGGAGAAGGTGAACGTCACCGTCACCGCCTCACCCACCGACAGCTGCGAGTCACTGGCGCTCACCGTCACGGTGGGCGCACCGGTGTCGGTGGTGAAGGTGAGCGCATCCCCGGCGCCTGCATTGCCCGCCTGGTCCTGGTAGCTGCCTGCGGCGATCTCCACGGAGGCCGGCGCCACCCCAGACTGGGTGAACGAGGCCGTCCAGGTGGTGGGGCCCGTGGCGACGAAGGCGGACAGCGTGCCGCCCTGCACCGTCACGTCACCCGCGGCGAAGCCCTGCGGGGCCTCGGTGAAGGTGAAGGTCAGCGTCACCCGCTCGCCGGACGACAGGACCTTGTCCGAGGCCGTGATGGCCACCGAGGGCGCAACGAGATCAGAGGACAGGTTGAGCGTGCCGGGGCTGCCCGCGTTGCCGGCTGCGTCCGCGAAGCTGCCGGCGGCGACCGTGGCGGACGACGCACCCGTCCCGGACTGCGTGAAGGTGGCAGTGAAGACGCGCGGGTTGGCGGTGGAAGCAAACTGCGACAGCGTCCCGCCCGTCACCGAGACGTCAGCGGATTCGAAGCCCACCGGCGCCTCGGAGACGGTGAAGGTGAGCGTCACCGCCTCACCGGCAGAAAGCAGCGCGTCGCTCGAGGTGACGGCCACGGTGGGGGCGACGAGATCCGTGGTGAAGGACAGCGTGCCGGACTTGCCCGCCGCGCCCGAGGCGTTGGTGTAGCTGCTGTCAGCGACAGTGACGGATGCCGCGGTCGAGCCGGACTGGGTAAAGGTGGCCGTGTAGACCTTGTTGTCTGCCTGGGACACGGCCAGGCCCGTGAGGTTGCCCCCCTGCGCCGTGATGTCCTCCGCGGCGAAGCCCACGGGCGCCTCGGAGAAGGTGAAGGTCACCGTCACCGCCTCACCGGAAGAGAGCGCCGTGTCGGACGCCGTCACCGTCACCGAGCTGCTGCAGGTGAAGCTGCTGGTGTCGCAGCGCTGGCCGCCCGTGCAGTCGGAATCCACCGCGCAGCCGCTCGGGACAGTGCACTTGAGCGAGGTGGCGCAAGCAGCTCCACGGCAGACCGTGGTCGCGGTTCCGCCGGTGCAGCTGCCCTCGCCGTTCTTGTGGCCGCACTTCCCGTCACTGCCGCACACGCCGCCCCGGCAGACGGTGGAAGCATTGGCGCTGGTGCAGCTGCCCTCGTCGTTGAGGTAGCCGCACACGGAGTCACTGCCACAGGCCCCGGAGGCGCAGTTGACGGCTGCGTTGGCGCCCGTGCAGGTGCCGTTGCCGTTCAGCGCCGGGTTCACCACCTGGCCGCCGGACAAGGTCCCGTTGGAGGGGGCGCGGGTGGTGTCTCCGGCATAGGCCGCCGTGACAGCCCGAGTTCCCACCGCCAGGTTGGAGAGGCTCAGCGTTGCCGTGCCCGAGGCAACCGTCACTGCGCTGCCCACGGGCGTGCCGTCCACGCTGAACTGCACGGTGCCGGTGGCAGCAGACGGGGTCACCGTCGCGGTCAGCGTCACCGCCTGCGTCCAGCGGGAGGGGTTGAGGGAGCTCGTCACCGCCAGCGAGGTCGCCGCGCGGACCTGCACGTCGCGGGTGTCGGACAGGATGATCGCCGGGTCGTCCGCGGCCATCCCGCCGTACTCGATCACGTACCCGGCGAGCGTGTCGGACGGGGCAAGGTCGTTCCACTTGCCGGCGCTCACGAAATAGATCTGCCCCCGGTCTTCGCCGGGCAGTGCGCCGTTGTTCGTCCAGTTGTCCGGCTGTCCCGGGTTGAAGTTGCTGAATGCCCCGTTGATCGCCGTGCAGGTGCCGTTGGCCGTGTTCGAGCAGAAGTCCGTGTTGCTCTCGGGGCCGGTGGCCCAGTACCAGTTGCGGGGATAAGAGAAGGAGCGCGCGCGTGCGCCCATCCATCCGTCGGTGGAGAGCTTGCCGCGGATGAAGTCGTTCTCGGACAGGGACGTGATGGTCGCCAGGTAGCCCTGGATGCCGAGGTAGCTCCTGGTGTCCGCGTTCGCCTTCGCCTGGTCCCAGGTGCTGCCCGCGAGCGCCACGTACTCGTAGAAGTGGCCGTTGCTGAATGCCTTGGCAGTGCCGAGGCCGAAGGTGATCTTCCGGAGCCCCGCCGCGGTGCTGGCGTTGGTGTTCCGGTAGGCCACCGTGCGGAACACGTCCCGGTATTGCGCCGTCGTCGCCGTACCGGAGAGAGAAAGGATCCCCTTCGTCGCGTCGTAGCTCCCGGTGATGCCGTGCAAGGAGGAGAAGGTCAGGACATCGTCCGCGGCCACGAACCCCTCGGAGATCGTCACCGAGGCGCCCGTCAGCGTGGCGGTTCCGGTCACGTTGACGTTCGCGTCCACCGTGACCGCCGTGGCGCCGCCTGCGTTGAAGTTCGTGGTGCCGGCAGCAGAGTCCACCACCAACGGCGAGTAGTTCACGTTCACCGTGCGCGTGCCGGTGTGCACGGGGTCCCCGGCCATGTCGCCGTATTCGACGACGTAGTAGTCCTTCACGCCAGTCGCACAATCAACGTCATCCCAGGTGCCGTCTGCATACATCTGTACGCAGCCCTGCCCTGAACCGAGGCCGTTGTTGGGCTCGCCTGCGTACCAGTTGGAGTACGCGCCGGCAACGGGCGTGCAGGTGGTCCCTGAAGCATGCGTGCAGACGTCGGTGTTCGCGTCCGGCCCGGTTGCCCAGCGGAAGGTGCGCGGCAGCGTCGTCAACGGGTTCGCCTGCAGGCCAATCCACGTGGGCATGCCCGAGAGCGAGTCTGCGTACGTCTGCTCCGCGGCCGACGTGATCGTGACGAGGTATCCCTGCAGGCCGTGGTACCGCCGCGCTGCTGCGGCCGACTGGGCCTGTGCCCACGTGAGGCCCGGTGCGCTGATCTCCTCGTAGTAGTGGCCGGTGCTGGCCAGCGCCGTCTTGCTTCCGAGGAACACCCGGAACGTCAGCACCCGGTTGCCCGGCGCGGGGTTGGGCACCAGCGTCCGGTACGTCACGGTGCGGAGTGCGGCCTGGTAGTTGGCGACGGTGTCCGAGCCCGAGAGCGTGAGACGTCCGGTGGCGGCGTTCCAGCTCCCCGTGATGGTCCCGGTGTTGTTGAAGTCCAGCCGGTCGTGGCCGTTGACGTACCCGGACGTGATGGTCACGTGTGCGCCCGTCATGGTGGTGCTGCCGGAAATGGCCAGGTCCGGGTCCACCGTCACGCCCGCCGCCCCGGCGGTGTACTGGGAGGTGCCCGTGGTCGTCCGCAGGGTGATGGTGTCCGTGCAGGTCCCGCCCTGGCACACGCCCGAGGCGCACTGGGACGAGTTGGTGCAGGCGGTGGTGGGGACCGCGCCGCAGGTGTTGGTGCTCACGCTGCACTGGCCGGAGGTGCAGGCCGTGGCCGCGCTGCCGAGCGTGCCGGAGCCGCCGCAGACGCCGTGCTGCGCCGGGATGGCGGTGCCGTCCGCCACCTTCGCCACGCAGGTGTTGGGCGTCCCCTGGGCGCAATAGGCGTTGGAACCACATGCGCTGTCGCTGGCGCAACCACAGGAAGACAGCCCCGCCGCGCTCTCCGTGCAGCTGAAGCCGGACTCGACTTCACACACCGAGCTGCAGCCGTCACCGTCGACAAGGTTGCCGTCGTCACACGCCTCGGTGGATGCCTTGACGCTGTTGCCACAACCCGGGCGGCGGTAGTCCAGGTACGCGCCGAAGAGGCCGGTACCGCCCGTGTCATTGACTGCGAGCACATAGAAGTCCGAGCCGGCGGAGAGGGTATGGCCGCCCGCAGTGGAGATCGCGAACTTGACGATGCTGATGTCAGTCTTCCCTGTGACCGCCGTGGTCGTAGGGGAGGGCACGGCACCGCCGTCAAATCGCAGCGTGGAGGTC
>VGRA01000227.1 GCA_016875515.1 Deltaproteobacteria bacterium
GCAAGGCAGGTCCGCTGGCGCGGCTCAACCAGGTGGTCCTCCGGGAGCAGAACCGGCTGGAGAACGGCGGCCCCGGGGACGGGACGCAGAAGCTCATCCAGCCACAGGGCAACGCCCAGCCGTCCCTGGCGGCGCCCGCGGGCGGCGCCGGGGTACCGGCCGGCGGTGCCGGGCAGGGCGAGGGGGCCACGGTGCGTGAGCGGGACGCGGACGACCGCGTGCGCGTGCAACCCCTCGCCGTGGACGAGCCGGACGCCCCATGAGCAGCGACGCCGCCTCTCCCCTCCCCCCGCCGCTGCCGCCCCGCGCGGAGGTGGCCCCGTCCGCGCCCGCGGAGGCCGAGCGCACCCAGGTGGTGGCCGCGGCACCGCTGCGGCTGTGGGGCAGGCCGCTGGGGGAGATCCTCTGCCTGACCGCCGGCCTGGGCCAGGAGAAGCTGGACGAGGCGCTGCGCGTGCAGGCGGACAAGGGCGGCCGCATTGGCGAGGTGCTGGTCCAGCTGAAGTACGCCTCAGAGGAGGACGTGGCGAAGGCGCTCGCCGCGCAGCTGGATCTCCCGTACGTGGCCCGCATCTTCTCGGACGAGGTGGACGGGGACCTGGTCAAGCGCGTCCCCATCAACTTCGCCAAGCAGGCGCGGCTGCTGCCGCTGCGGCTGGGCGAGGACGGGGTGCAGCTGGCGGTGGCGGACCCGCTGGACACCCCGGTGCTGGACCACGCCCGGATGCTGCTGGGGCAGGCGGTGGTGCCCAACGTGGCGCTGGCCTCCACCATCGTGGATGCCATCAACGGGGTCTACGACCGGGCCGTCAACGAGGCGGAGCAGCTGGTCGAGGACATGGAGGCGCAGGACCTCGACTCGCTCGCCCACGAGCTGGAGGAGCCGAGGGATCTCCTCGACAACGACGACGAGGCCCCGGTCATCCGGCTTGTCAACTCGCTGCTCTTCCGCGCCGCCAAGGAGCGCGCCTCCGACATCCACGTGGAGCCCATGGAGCGGGAGCTGGTGGTGCGCTTCCGCATTGACGGCGTGCTGCAGGAGATCATCAAGCCGCCCAAGCGGTACCAGAACTCCATCGTCAGCCGCGTGAAGATCATGGCGCAGCTGAACATCGCGGAGAAGAGGCTGCCGCAGGACGGCCGCATCCGCATCAAGCTGGCGGGGCGCGACATCGACATCCGCGTCTCCACCATTCCCACCACGCACGGCGAGCGGATCGTCATGCGCCTGCTGGACAAGAACGCCACGCTGCTGGACCTGGTCGAGATCGGCATGGCCGCGGAGACGCTCTCCGGGCTGGACGCGCTCATCCGGCGGCCGCACGGCATCATCCTGGTCACCGGCCCCACCGGCTCCGGCAAGACGACCACGCTGTACGGCGCGCTCAGCCGAATCAACACCCCGGACCTCAACATCCTCACCGTCGAGGACCCGGTGGAGTACCAGCTGAAGGGCATTGGGCAGATGCCCATCAACCCCAAGATCAGCCTCACCTTCGCCTCCGGCCTGCGCGCCTTCCTCCGCCAGGACCCGGACGTGATCATGGTGGGCGAGATCCGCGACAAGGAGACCGCCGAGATCGCCATTCAGGCGTCCCTCACCGGCCACCTGGTGTTCAGCACCGTCCACACCAACGACGCGGCGGGCGCCGTCACGCGCCTGGTGGACATGGGGGTGGAGCCGTTCCTCGTGGCCTCCTCCCTCACCGGCATCCTGGCGCAGCGCCTGGTGCGGAGGCTGTGCCAGGACTGCCGGCAGCCGTACGTCCCCACGGCAGAGGAGCTGAAGGAGATCACCCTCCCCCCGGACGCGCTCAAGCGGGCGGGCGTCACCCACATCTACCGGGCCAATGGCTGCAACGCCTGCAACAAGCTGGGCTACCGCGGCCGTACGGGCATCTACGAGCTGCTGCTGGTGGACGACGAGGTGCGCCAGCTGGTACTCAAGAATGTGGACAGCGGCACCATCAAGAAGAGCGCGCTGCAGCGCGGGATGAAGACGCTGCTGGACGACGGCGGCCGCAAGGTGATGCTGGGGGAGACCACCATCGCGGAGGTCCTCACCGTGACGCAGGAGGACCTCTAGGCCCACCATGCCGGTCTTCGAGTACAATGCGCTGAACGCAGCCGGGAAGCAGGTCCCCGGGCTGAAGGAGGCGGACTCCCCCAAGACGCTGCGCGCCGCGCTGCGCAAGGAGGGGCTCTACCTGACGGAGGTGCTCGGCACCACCGACGCGCCGGCCCGCGGGGGAAAAGGGACCGGGAGGGCGGCCGGTAAGGGGCCGGGCAGCGCCCCCGCCGGGACCGGGCTCAACCAGGACGTGGACCTGCGGAAGATGGCGCGGGGTCGCATCACCACGGACGACATCGCCATCACCACGCGGCAGCTGGCCACGCTGCTGGGGGCGGGCGTCACGCTGGTGGAGGCGCTGACCGCGCTGGTGGACCAGATAGACAAGGATCGGCTCAAGCGCGTCGTCTCGGACGTGAAGCAGCGGGTGAACGAGGGCAGCTCGCTCGCGGACGCGCTGCAACAGCACCAGAAGATCTTCGGCTCGCTGTATGTGAACATGATCCGCGCCGGCGAGCACTCGGGGGCGCTGGACGCGGTGCTGCTGCGGCTGGCGGACTTCACGGAAGGCCAGGCCCGGCTGCAGCAGAAGGTGATCGGCACGCTGGCCTACCCGGCCATCATGGCGGTGGTGGGCGGCGGCATTTTGGTGCTGCTGATGGCGGTGGTGGTCCCCAAGGTGACGAAGATCTTCGACACCATGAAGGCCACGCTGCCGTGGACCACCCGGCTGCTCATCTGGTCCTCCAACATGCTGGCGGACTGGTGGTTCGTGCTGCTGCCGCTGCTGGTGGGGGCGGTGGCCGCCTTCGTGGCCTGGACGCGCAGCGAGTCCGGCCGCCCCGCGTGGGACCGGCAGGTGCTGCGGTTCCCCGTCTTCGGGGAGCTGGTCCGGATGCTGGCCATTGCGCGCTTTGCCCGCACGCTGGCCACGCTGCTCAAGAGCGGCGTCCCGCTGCTGACGGCCATGGACATCGTCCGCAACGTGGTCACGAACTCCGTGCTGGCGGAAGTGGTGGAGAAGGCGAGGGACGCGGTGCGCGAGGGCGAGAGCTTCTCCGCCCCGCTGCGGCGCTCCGGGCAGTTCCCCCCGCTCGTGCACCACATGGTCGCCATTGGGGAGAAGAGCGGGCAGCTGGAGGACATGCTCGTCTCCGTGGCGGACAGCTACGAGCAGCAGGTGAACGTGCGCATCGGGGCGCTCACCTCCCTGCTCGAGCCGGTGGTGACGATCCTCATGGGAAGCGTCATCGCCTTCGTGGCGTTCTCCATCCTCATGCCCATCCTGCAGATCAACTCCTCCATCCGGTGACCCCATGATCTCCCGCGCTCGGACGGACCGGAACCCGTGGGACGCCTGGCTGCAGCGCGCGGCGGTGGCGGCCATGGTCACCGTGGGCGCCACGCTGCTGGGCGTGGGCCTCACCCTCTACGGACTCACCCCTTGAAAGGAGCAGCACCCGTGAAGATGCCCCGCAGCAACCCCGTTGCCCGCCGCCGCAGGTCCCAGGCCGGCATGACGCTCGTGGAGATCATGGTGGTGATCACCATCCTCGGCCTGGTGATGGCCGCGGTGGGCGTCTCCGTCATCCCCCGCCTCAACGAGGCCCGCCAGGACCGCGCGCGGCTGGACCTCAAGAACATCGAGGGGGCCATGAAGCTCTACTACACCAAGAAGGGCACCTACCCGGACACGGGCAGCGGCCTGAAGGCGCTCGTGGACATGCAGCTGCTCGAGCAGTCCCCGAGGGATCCCTGGGACCGCGAATACGTCTACATGAACGAGGGCGGCAAGCCGGTCATCATCAGCTACGGCGCGGACGGCGCGCCGGGCGGCGAGGGGCCCGAATCGGACATCAGCAGCAAGGACGCCTCCGCGGCGAGGAAGTAGCCCTGCCCCGGTGACGCGCCCCCCCGCTCCCTCTCCCCCCTGCCCCCGGGCCGTCCACGGCCGGGCATGGGTGCGCGCGCAGGCGGGGCTGACGCTGATCGAGATGATGATCTCCCTGCTCATCGCCGCGGTGCTGTTCTCCGCGGTGGTGGTGGGGCTGGGGGCGGTGACGGGGGCGCAGGCCCGCACCGCCGCCGGGGAGCTGGCCGGCACCATCCGCACCCTGTACGACACGGCCAACCTCTCCGGGAAGACGTGCCGGCTGGTGTTTGACCTGGGCAAGGCCCGGGACGAGGACGCCCGCGTCACCTACTGGGCCGAGTGCGCCCGGGGCAGCGTCACCACGGACCGGGACCGCGAGCGGGCGCTGGAGAAGGCCAACGTGGCGCGCGAGGACGGCCCGCGCGAGAAGCGGGCGAGCGGCAACGCGCTGTCGGACCTGATGGATGCGGAGGCCGGGCGTGTGGAATCGGCCGCCGCGTTCAGCACCTTCACCTCCGAGTCCCTGGCGCGGCGCACCCTGCCGGCCGGCGTGAAGGCCTCCGTGTGGACACGGCACCAGCGGGAGGCCACCGCGTCCGGCCTGGCCTACCTGCACTTCTTCCCGCAGGGCTTCACGGAGTTCGCGCACGTGCAGCTGTCCCAGGGGGACAACACCTGGACGCTCGTGGTGTCTCCCCTGACGGGCAAGGTGAAGGTGGAGCCGCGCGCGGTGGAGGTGCCGCGCTCATGAGCCGCACCGCCGCCCGCGCGGGCTTCACGCTGCTGGAGACGGTGCTGGGGCTGGCCATCCTGGGGCTGGCCCTGATGGCAGTCTTCGACCTGAACAGCGGGGCGCTGGCCAACCACGCCTACTCCAAGCGGCTCACCGTGGCCTCGCTCCTGGCCCGCTCCAAGATGACGGACCTGGAGCAGGAACTCTACGACAAGGGCTTCAGCGCGGACGACGACGAGCAGTCCGGGGACTTCTCCGACGAGGGCTGGCCGTCCTTCAAGTGGCGCGCGCGGATCCTGGCCCCGCGCACCACCGGCGTGGACCCCATGCAGCTGATGAGCGCGCTGTTCAACCTGCCGCTGGACGGCTCCGGCACCGGGCTGTCCGCGCTGTTCGGCGGCGGGGCCGGCACGTCCGGGGGCGCCCCTGCCGGCGGCCCCATGGGCGAGATGGCCGCCGCGGCGGCGGGGCCACTGGCCGGCATGATGGGCCAGCAGATGCAGCAGATGGTGGACCAGCTGGGCAAGGCGGTCCGCGAGGTGCACCTCACCGTCAGCTGGAAGGACGGCAAGAACGTGGAGAGCGTGGACGTGGTGACGCACGTCGTATCGCTGGGGCCCGGCTCGGACCGCAACGGCCTGGCGGGCGGCATGGCGGGCCAGCAGGCCAACGGGCAGCAGGGGCTGCGCCGGCCGGACGGCACGCCCCCGCGCGGCACCC
>VGRA01000228.1 GCA_016875515.1 Deltaproteobacteria bacterium
TGTCCCCCGAGCAGTGCATGGGCAAGCCCCTGGACTGCCGGAGCGACATCTTCAGCCTCGGCACGGTGCTGTACGAGTGGATCACCGGCTTCAAGCTCTTCACGGGCGAGAGCGAGGTGGCCATCCTCAAGAACATCACCGAGGGGAAGATCTACAAGCCGTCGTACTTCAAGAGCGACATCCCGGACGCCGTCGAGGCCATCCTGATGAAGGCGCTCGAGAAGGACCGGGACAAGCGGTACCAGACCGCCTGGGAGATGCAGTACGACCTGGACCAGTTCCTCTCCCAGAACGAGTTCACCCCCTCCAACATCCACCTCTCCAACTTCCTCCGCCAGCTGTTCCTGGACGAGATGGAGGACGAGAAGGCGCGGCTCGCGCAGGCCTCACCGGCCGCGGACTCCTCCGTTGGCCCGCCGCCCCCGCCGCCCGGGGAGCCGGAGGAGATCCTCTCCGGGGTGGAACTCATCCCCACCAACGCGCAGGTGGAGGTGGCCCTCCCCACGCAGGTGGCCCGCGGCGGCAGCTCCGACAAGCTGCTCACCGTCCCGCTCAGCGGCCGCGAGTACGACGTGCTGGTGCAGATGGCCGAGCGCAACCGCATCCCCGCCGGGACGCTGGCCCGCGAGCTGCTCTCGGCGGTGCTGAAGTACCGCTGAGGTGGGTGTCTCCCTGCACCTGTGCCAGGCCGGCCCCGCCAGCTGCGGGGCCTGCTGCGGGCAGTACAATTTTGCAGACCATTCCCGGGAGGCGGTGACCTCCGAGCTGCGGCGCCACACCCGCGCGCTCGCGGAGGTGCCCCGCACGCGCGAGGCGTTTGCCGAGGCCGCCCGTGCGCTCAAGGCCGCGGCCCCATCCCCGCTCTTCCCGCTGGTGCGCACCTGTCCGCTGCTCGGCTTCCTGGACGCGGCCGAGACGCGCGTGGGGTGCCTGGCGCACCCGCTCGTGACGGGAGGGCCGGACCTGCGCGACTGCGGCGTCTACACCGCGGACACCTGCGAGACCTTCACCTGCCCCTCCTTCATCTGGCTGGATGACGGGCTGGCCGGACTGGTGCGGGACGCGTGCGCGGACGGGTACGTGTACGGGCTGGTGGTGACGGACGTGGAGTACGTGCGGGGGGCGCTGGACCTGCTGACGCGCGCGCTGTGCCGGCCCGTCACGGCGGAGGAGCTGCGGCAGAAGGCGCTGCCGGAGATGGCCGCGCTGCTCCGGCTCAAGGCAGACGCGCCGGGCAGGCCCGCGGCGGGGCGCGTCTTCGGACGGTTCGAGCACACAGGGGGCGAGGAGCCGGTGCTCCGGACGCTGGACGCCCGGGCGCTCGGGTGCGCCCCTGCGCCGGAGGACACGCTGGTGCTGTGCCTGGGCTACGCGCCGGACAGCAGCGAGGCGCTGGAGGCGGCGCGGGCGGTGGTGCGCGGGGCCGTGTCTTCCGTGGTGGCCGTGCTGGAAGGGGAGGGGACATGCCGCGCGTGAGGCTGGTGCTGGAGTACGACGGCACGGACTACGTGGGCTGGCAGGTGCAGCCGAACGGGACGTCCGTGCAGGTGGTGGTGGAGCGGGCGCTGGAGAAGCTGCTCGGGGCGCCGACACCGGTGGAGGCCGCGGGGCGGACGGACGCGGGGGTGCACGCGTTGGGACAGGTGGTGGCGTTCGACGCGGCGCAGGCGCTCCCCATGAAGGCCTATGTCCGCGGCCTGTCCGGCCTCCTGCCCCCGGACGTGGCAGTGGTGGCGGCGGAGGAGGTGGCGCCGGGGTTCGATCCGCGCCGCCATGCGCAGGGGAAGCGGTACCGCTACCGGGTCTGCAACCGGCCGGTGCGCTCGCCGCTGCGGCGTCGCACCCACTGGGAGCTCTTCGCCGCGTTGGACGTCCTTGCCATGCGTGCGGCGGCCCCCCACCTGCTCGGGCGGCATGACTTCTCCGCGTTCCGGGCGTCCGACTGCGCGGCGAAGACGGCGGTGCGGGAACTGTGGCGGCTGGACGTGGAGCAGGCCGGGGACGAGCTGGCCTTCGTGGTGGAGGGGACGGCCTTCCTCAAGCACATGGTCCGCAACCTGGTGGGGACGTTGGTGGAGGTGGGGCGGGGGAAGCAGCCGCCTGCGTGGGTGGGGCAGGTGCTCGCCTCGAGGGACAGGGGACAGGCGGGCCCGACGGCGCCTGCGCACGGGCTGGTGATGGAGGAGGTCTTCTACGCGCCGAGGCCCGGGGTGACGGCAGCGGACGGAGAGGACGAGCCGGAGTAGTCGGGCTACGCTCCGAGGCCTCGTGACCGCCCCCTCTCGCATCGAGCGCTTCCGCGCCTCCGTTCGCAGGTTCCAGCTGTATTCGGGCATGGGCATCGTCGCGCTGGCCGTGGGGCAGGTGCTCGGCACGGCGCTGGTGGAGCGCCTGGCGCCGCGGCTTCAGCCATTGCCGGCGGCGGTGCAGGGGACGGTGCTGATGGTCGTGCAGGGCGGGGCGTGGTGCCTGGTCATCCTGCCGCTCCAGTCCCACCTGGCGGCGCGGATGTTGGGCCTGTCGCCCTGGAGCGCGGCGCTGGTCTCCGCGGGCACGGCGCTCGGGGGCATGCTGGCGCTGTTGGGGGTGGCCTTCGGGCTGGACGGACTGCGCGAGCGGGTGCCGCTGCTGCTCTTCCAGTTGGTGCTCGCGGGGTTGGGCGTGGTGCTGACCGCGCGCGCCATCCAGGCCGGCAACCGGGTGCGGGAAGAGGTGGACGCGAAGGCGCGCGCCGAGGCGGCCGCGAGCGCGGCCGAGGTGGCGAAGGTGCTGGAAGGCGCCAGCCCAGAGGCGGCGCAGGGCTCAGCGAAGGCAGAGTGAGCGCAGCGGCCAATCCCCCGATGGCAGCTGCTCGCTCAGCCAACACCTGCCGCGACCAGCAAGGTACTCACATGCCTACGCCCGCACCGGCGCGTTGAACACCAGGCCTTCCTTTCCCGCGTCCACCCGGATGGTGTCCCCGGGGACGAACTCGCCGCCCAGCACCTTCAGCGCGAGCGGATCCTGCAGGTGCCGCTGGATGGCCCGCTTGAGCGGCCGCGCCCCGTAGGCCGGGTCGTACCCCTGCTCCGCCAGGAAGGCGCGCGCGCCTTCCGTCTCCTCCAGCCGCAGGTTCCGCTCCGCGAGCAGCTTGCGGATGCGCCCCAGCTGCAGCTCCACCACGCGCCCTATCTCCTCGCGCCGCAGCGGCTCGAACAGGACGGTGTCGTCCACCCGGTTGAGGAACTCCGGCCGGAAGTGGCGGCGCAGCGCCTCCATCACCTCCGCGCGCGCTGAAGCAGACAGCCCCTGACCACCCGCCACCGCCTCCTGGATGGCCTGCGAGCCGATGTTGGACGTCAGCAGGATGACCGTGTTGCGGAAGTCCACCGTCCGCCCCTGGCTGTCCGTCAGCCGGCCCTCGTCCAGTATCTGCAACAGGATGTTGAAGACGTCGTGGTGCGCTTTCTCAATCTCGTCGAAGAGCACCACGGAGTAGGGCCGCCGACGCACCGCCTCCGTCAGCTGCCCGCCCTCCTCGTAGCCCACGTAGCCCGGGGGAGCCCCCAACAGCCGCGCCACCGCGTGCTTCTCCATGTACTCCGACATGTCGATGCGGACCATGGCCGCGTCGTCGTCGAACAGGAAACCCGCCAGCGCCCGCGCCGTCTCCGTCTTCCCCACGCCCGTGGGCCCCAGGAAGATGAACGAGCCGATGGGCCGGTTGGGATCCTGCAGACCGCTGCGCGCCCGCCGCACCGCGTTGCTCACCGCCGTGATGGCCGCCTTCTGCCCCACCACGCGCTCCCCCAGCCGCTCCTCCATCTTCACCAGCTTCTGCAGCTCGCCCTCCATCAGCCGCGTCACCGGGATGCCGGTCCACTTGGCCACCACCTCGGCAATGTCCTCCGAGTCCACCTCCTCCTTGAGGAAGCGGTGCTCCTTCTGCAGCCCCGCCAGCCGCGCGGACTGCTGCTGCAGCTCCTTCTCCAGCGAGGGCAGCGTCCCGTACTTCAGCTCCGCCGCGCGCCCCAGCTCCCCGCGCCGCTCCGCCGCCTCCTGCTCCTGCCGCGCCCTCTCCAGCTTCTCCTTCACCGCACGCAGTTGCGTGATGGCCGCCTTCTCGTTCTCCCAGTGGGCCTTGAGGCCCGCGAACTTCTCGGTCAGCTCGGAGAGCTCCTTCTCCAGCGTCCCCAGCCGCTGCACGCTGTGCGCGTCCTTCTCCCGCCGCAGCCCCTCGCGCTCAATCTCCAGCTGCATCACCTTGCGCCGGATGTCGTCCAGCTCGGTGGGCATGGAGTCGATCTCCATGCGCAGCCGGCTGCAGGCCTCGTCCACCAGGTCAATGGCCTTGTCCGGCAGGAACCGGTCCGAGATGTACCGGTGGGACAGCGTGGCCGCCCCCACCAGGGCCGAGTCCTGGATGTGCACGCCGTGGTGCAGCTCGTACCGGTCCTTCAGCCCCCGCAGGATGCTGATGGTGTCCTGCACCGTGGGCTCACCCACCTGCACCGGCTGGAAGCGCCGCTCCAGCGCCGCGTCCTTCTCGATGCGCTTGCGGTACTCCTCCACCGTCGTGGCGCCAATGCAGTGGAGCTCCCCGCGCGCCAGCGCCGGCTTCAGCATGTTGCCTGCGTCCATGGCCCCCTCCGCCTTGCCGGCCCCCACCAGCGTGTGCAGTTCGTCGATGAAGAGGATGATCTCGCCCGCCGCGTCGGTCACCTCCTTCAGCACCGCCTTCAGCCGCTCCTCGAACTCGCCGCGGAACCTGGCCCCCGCCACCATGGCGCCCAGGTCCAGCACCACCAGCCGCTTGTTCTTCAGCCCCTCCGGCACGTCCCCGTCCACCATCCGGCGCGCCAGCCCCTCCACGATGGCCGTCTTGCCCACCCCCGGGTCTCCCACCAGCACCGGGTTGTTCTTGGTCCGGCGGGACAGCACCTGGATGACCCGGCGGATCTCCTCGTCCCGGCCAATGACCGGGTCCAGCTTCCCGGCCCGCGCCGCCTCGGTGAGATCCCGCCCGTACTTTTCCAGCGCCTGGTAGCTGCCCTCCGCCTCGGGGCTGGAGGCCTTGCCGCTGCCGCGCACCTCCTTCAGCACCGCGAGCAGCCGCTCCCGCGTGATGCCGGAGGACTTGAACACCTCCCCCGCGGCACCCTTGTCCGCGCACAGCCCCATCAGCAGGTGCTCTGAGGATATGTACTCGTCCTTGAGCGCGCGCGCCTCCTCGTCCGCCTTGTCCAGCACCTTCACCAGCCGCGGCCCGGCCTGGCCCGGCTCGCCCCCCTCCACGCGCGGCAGCCGCGACAGCCCCTCGTCCAGGCGGGACAGCACCAGCTTCGGGTCCGCCCCCAGCTTCTGCAGCATG
>VGRA01000229.1 GCA_016875515.1 Deltaproteobacteria bacterium
GAGCACGTGCCGGGCGCGGACTACGTGGTGATGGCAGACCGTAAGACCGCCGCAGACGCCGCAGGCGAGCGGGGCAGCGCGCGCGTGTCCCTGCGCGCCCACGCGGAAGGGGTGGAGGTGAGGCTGCGGCAGCTGATGGACCTCACCGGCCGGGTGGTGGACGCGGAGGGCAAGCCCCTCGCCGGCGCGGAGGTGGACGTGGAGTCCGAGTCCCCACGGCCCGAGGATCCCGGCGAGCAGCAACTGCACACCCGCTCGGATGCCAACGGCGTGTTCGCGCTGCGCGGACTGTCTGCCAACGCCTACGCCCTGCGGGTGCAATCCCCGGACATCTACCCCGTCCCCCTCCGCCAGGTGACGCCAGGCGGCGCGCCGCTGGAGCTGAAGGTGGGCCGGTGCGCCCGCATCCGGGCGCGGCTCGTGGCAGACGACGGCAGCCCCCTCTCCCAGGTGCGCTTCAACGGCGAGCTGCGGGACCTGGAGGCGGGCACCTTCGAGCAACCCGTCTGCGACGACCTGGAGGCCTTCCCCGCCCTCAAGGACCGCGCGGTCACCTTCTCCGTGCCCGGTTTCGTCCCCCGCACCGCACAGGTGAGCGGAATCCAGCGTGGACAGACGGTGGACCTGGGCGAGCTGAAGCTGGACCGCCCGCGGGGGCTTCGCGTCAACGTGGTGGACGCGGCCGGCGGGGCACCCCTGGTGGCCCCGGACGTGCGCGTGCTGTCCCCCGAGCTGGAACAGGTGACGGCGCGCTTCACGAAGAAGGGCGAGGTGCGCGTGGATGGGCTGCCGCCGGGGACAGAGAAGGTGCGCCTGCTCGTGCCGGGCTTCGTCCCGTTGGAGCTGTCCGTTCCCGCGGGAGACGCCCCGGCCACTGCGAAGCTGTCCCGCGGCCTTGCGGTGAAGGGCGTGGTGCAGAACGGCGCAGGGCTGCCCTCGGTGGGGGTGAAGCTGCGCGTGGTGGGCGCCGCCGGGACGCACGAGGTGGCCACGGACGGCAACGGCCGCTTCACCGCGAGCGGGCTGCTGCCGGGGCCGGTGCGCGTGGTGCTTGGAGGTGTGCGCTTCGGGGCGCAGGCGCTGCCGCGCGAGCCCGTGGAGGACGTGCGCCACGCCGTGGCGGGGGACTCGACCGAGTTGGTCTTCCGGGCCGCCGTGCAGTGGAGCGAGGTGTCGGTCCGCATGGGCGGCGGCGAGGTGGCCCGCGCGGTGGTGGTCTCCGGCCACCAGCCGGTGGACGGCACACTCTTGCAGACCGGCGAGCCCTGGCCCGCAGAGGAGGGGGCGGCCCGCGAGGCGTGGGTCGCGAGGCACCCGTGGGGAGACCCAGGCATCGACGTGGCGGGCGTGCGGACTGCGCGGCAGCTCCGGGGGGCGCTGGACTTCGGCCGGCTCGGCAACGGGGCCTACACCCTGCTCGCCGAGTCCCGGGACGGAAAGAAGCTGAAGCTCCCATTCGAGATGGCAGACCAGGCGGTGGAGCTCGCGGCGGAGTTCCCGGCGAAGTGAGGGAGACGGCTTCGCAGAAGACGGCCCGGGCCGCGGCCATCCTCGACGGGCTCGAGGCGCAGATGCCCGGGGCGCGCATCGAGTTGGACTTCACCACGCCGCTGGAGCTCCTGGTGGCGGTCATGCTGTCCGCGCAGTGCACGGACAAGCGGGTGAACCTGGTGACGCCCGCGCTGTTCCGGCGCTACCGCACCGCGGCGGAGTACGGGGCCGCGGACCTGGCGGAGCTGGAGGGGGTCATCCGCACGTGCGGGCTGTACCGGAGCAAAGCGAAGAACCTGGTTGCCACCGGGAAGCTGCTCGCGGAGGCGCATGGCGGCCAGGTACCGCTGGAGCGCGAGGTGCTGGAGCGGCTCCCCGGCGTGGGCCGGAAGACCGCGGGCGTGGTCACCACGCACCTGGGCGGGACGCCCGCCTTCCCGGTGGACACGCACATCCAGCGGCTCGCCGGGCGCATGGGGCTGTCCCGGGCGAAGACGCCGGACGGCGTGGAGGAGGATCTCCGCAAGCTGGTGCCCGAGGCCCGGTGGACGAAGGGCCACCAGTTGCTCATCTGGCACGGCCGGCGGACGTGTGCCGCGCGAGCCCCGGCGTGCGACCGCTGCGTGGTGGCCGGGCATTGCCCGCGCAAGGGCGTGAAGGCGCTCTGAGCGGCCTGCCTCGGCGGCGAGGGACGGTTCCGGGGGAAGGTTGCGCCCCGGCCCGCTCTTCGCTGGCAACTCTGCGTCCCCGGTTCAGCAGGGGGCCCCCCGGGCAAGCCGTCCCGGGGGCGACCGCAGCGACAAGCGAGAAGAGGTTGCTGCCAACCCCAGCGGGTTGTGGTTTCGGCGCTGGTCCACAACCTCACCTGGAGGGCTTGGTAGCAAGTTCATGCCAGTACGCGAGCACCGGCACCGCCCTGCGCTTCGTTCGCCCCCCAAGCCGGCTCCCAGGCGCAAGCGGAAGTCAGTGGCGGCCACCGGTCGTGTCCGCCGATCCCCGGAGCGGGGTCACACCCGCCAGCGGAGGGATGTTCTGACCGGGCCCGCCCCCCGGGTGTGCGGCGTCGGGCGAAAACCACAAGCGGTCGAGGTTGGTAGCAACTTGTGCTCGCCCGACACTCCCGCGAGAGCGAGGGCGCATGCACGGGGGCAGCATGGGCCCACCGCATGTGGCATGTGCTCGGCCGTCCCTTCGCACTGCGTCCCTTGCCGGAGCAGGCCAGCCGCGGCTCACCGCCGGGCGGTCCTCTTCGCCGCAGGCCGCGCAGGCGCCGGCTTCTCGTCTGCGGCCTTGAGCTTCTTCATGCGCTTGCGGATGAGCTCCCGCTTGAGCGTGGAGACGTGGTCCACGAAGACGACGCCGTCGAGGTGGTCCACCTCGTGCTGGATGGCAATGGCGAGCAGCCCGCCGGTGGTGAGCTGCCGCTCGGCACCGGACTCGTCCTGGAAGCGGACCGTCACGGTGGCCGCGCGCTCCACGTCCTCGTTCTCGCCGGGGATGGACAGGCAGCCCTCGCCCCAGACCGCGGTCCCCTCGGCGGCGACGATGACGGGGTTCACCATGGCGAGCGGCTGGGCCCCCTCGTCCCGGGGGCTGGTGTCCAGCACGATGAGCCGCTGCAGCACGCCCACCTGCGGCGCGGCCAGCCCCACGCCGTCCGCGTCGTACATGGTCTCGAACATGTCCTTCACGAGTGTGCGGACGCTGTCGTCTACCGCCGTGACGGGTTGGGCCTTCTTCTTCAGCAGCGGGTCCGGCCAGATGAGGATGGGGCGCAGCATGGCTGGGCCGAAGCTTTAGTGGCGCCCCCGCCCGGCGGCAAGGTGGAGACGCGAAAGGCCCGCCCCGCCCTACCCCACCAGGTACCGGGCATAGGCCGCGCGGAGCCCGTCGTCCCGCAGCGCCCGGGCCGCCTCGTCGAGCGCCTCGCACACCCGCTGCGCGTCCTGCACGAGCCCCACGTCCGGGTGGCCCACGTAGCGGAGCGGCTCGAACTCGGCGCGCAGCTGGCCCCACGCCCGCAGCACCTCCGCCGTGCCCGCGGTGCGGGAGAGCCCCAGCACCTCGAAGTAGTCCGCCCGCTCCAGGCCCGAGAGCTTCTCCTGCAGCCGGACCACCTCGCGCTCGCCCACGCTGGCCGGTGCGGCGTGGTCCGGGGGCTCCACGGTGAACACCCCAAGCGCCTCGAGCGACTGCAGCAGCACGAGCCCCGCGTGCTCCCGGATGCCTGCCCCGAGCAGCAGCGCCTCCACGGTGCCGCCCGCCGCTTCCCAGCTGCGCACCCACGCGCGCTCGCGCTCCGGGAGCCCCAACGCGTCCAACTCCACGTGGTTCGGCACCGGCCGGATGCGCGCCTGGCGCCCCCCGGCGCGCTCCAACCAGGTCTCCGGCTCCGCGCGCCGCCGCAGCGCCTCCAGCACCACCTCACCCACGCCCGGCCCGCCACCGGCGGCATCCACCACCGCGGGGGCCACCGTGAAGCGCACGCGCGCCGCGGAGAGGGCCGCGAGCCCCACCGCCCGCACGCTGCGCTGCCACAGCGGCCCGGCCTCCTCCTCGCGCACCCAGCCGCGCGCCCGCAGCTCCGCAAGCTGCACGTCCGGGCCCGCCCGCCGAAAGGCGTTGAGCGCCACGCACTCCGCGGCGGTGATGAGGCCGTCCAGCCGCGCCCGCTCGAGCAGCGACTCGGCAGGGGCCGCGGACTCGGCGAACACCCACGCGCCACCTTGCAGCAGCAGTGTCCTCGCCGGCCCTTCCCCCTCGGCCGCGGTCACCCGCAGCGCGTCCTGCCTCGCGCTCCAGCCGAGCAGCCGGCGACAGAATGCCTCGCAGGACTCCTCCCCGGCGCCCGGTCCCAACGTGGGCGGCAGCGAGATGACTTGCTGCTTCGCTGTCCCCCGGCCCTCCGGCGTCGCAGCATTCACGGTCCCCGCTGCCGGGACCTCGGGCGCACCCTGCCAGGCTGGCGGCGTGGCGCCGGTCGCCCCTGCGGCGGTTGAAACGCCGGACCGCTTCACCACCGCCATTTCATCCGCCAGGGGTGACGCTGCCGTGGCTCCGCGGGGCCCCGTCCCGGAGTCCCGCTGGACGTCCTCTCCCCCCGGGCCAAGCAGCGCAGCCACGCGCGCGCGGATGGCCTCCGCGTCTGCCTCCACCGGCCACACCGGCCCTTCGTGGCCGGGCAGCGGCTCGCCCAAGAGCACGAACCGGGCGCGCGCCGCGTACGGGTGCCGGCGCAGTTCCGCGTACAGCGCCCGCCCCCGCCCCTGCGCGCACGCGGGGGCCACCACCACCCATGCCGGGTGCCGCCTGCCGAACAACTTCAGCGCCTCGCCGGGCGGGCGCGCCACGCAGAGGTCAAGCCCCAGCGGCCCCAGCCCCTCCCGCCAGGCCTCCAACCGCGCGGCGCCGTCGGCCACGAGCAGCAGCACGGGGATGTGGGAGGCGGTTGTCACCGGCGCAGGACGCTACCCCGGCCGGGCCCCAGCGGGGCAGCTTGGCACCCACCCCGCCGGCGTTAGAGCCTCCACATCACCCATGCGCTTACCGCTGCAGCCCCGCCGCGTCCGCGCCGGGGCCAGAGGATGTCCGAGTACATCCTGCTGGTGGCGCTGGTGGCCATTGCAACCATCGGGCCCGTATCGCCCTACGGCAACAACGTGCGGGCGCTGTTCGGCGAGAGCGCGAATGCCCTGGCGGGAAGCGGCTCCGGGAAGAACACCCGCACCAAGGCGGGGAGCGCCGATAAGACGCTGTCCAACTTCGGCGTGGTGCAGGGGGGCGGCTCGGACATCGGCCGGACGACCGAGCAGCCAAACCAGCCTCCAGCCGGGAGGTGAGGTTCACCACGGTG
>VGRA01000230.1 GCA_016875515.1 Deltaproteobacteria bacterium
GCACCCTGCAGCAACTGGGCAAGACGGCGTTCGGCTTCCGCACCAACTTCTTCCTCAACGCCTCGCCGGACCTGACGGGCGGCAAGGTGATCGACGTGAAGATTGACGGCGTTGCCATCCCCGCCACGGACAACCGCGGCGCGGCCATCTGGACCTATGACTCGGTGGCCAACTCGGTCAACTTCGAGCCGTCCTACGTGCCTGAGCCCGGGCAGACCATGACCATCACCTACTACGTGGCCTGCTACCCGTAAGGGAGGCTGCGTGACGGGAGCCTGGACGGGCCGGAGCCGGGACACACGGGACGTGAGGACACCTCTCTCCCTACGACTCAGCTTGAGCCTGCTCGCCGCCCTCTGGGTGGTGGGCTGCCAGTGCGGCGCGCCGCAGACGTCCAACGTCTACGCGGAGGTGGAGCTGCTCTATCCCGGCGAGGGTGGGGTGGAGCTCCCGTCCCGGGACGGGGCTGTCTACGACTTCGGCGCCGTGGCGGTGGGGGAGATGGTCACCTTGCCGGTGCGCGTGCGCAACACCGGCAACGCGGAGCTGACGCTCACCGGCGTGGCGCTGGAGGCCGGGGACGCCACCAGCTTTGCGCAGGTGCTGGCCAACGAGGCCGTGTTCAACCTGGCGCTGGCGGTGCCCCTCAAGGTGCCGGTGGGGGCTGCGGTGGAGCTGACCGCGTCCTTCCGCCCGCCGGTGCTGGAGGGGGCGGCGGGGCTGGACGGTGGACCTGCGCGGCAGGCGGTGCTGCGGCTGTCCACCGAAGGGACGCGCACGGACCGGTCCGGGGCCACGCTGCAGCTGCGCGGCAAGCCGGTGAGCGTCACCTGTGACGTGGCGCGGCGGTTGGACTTCGGCGCGGTGCAGGTGGGGGACGTGGGGCGGTTGTCGTTCACGCTGCGCAACCCCACCGCCGTCCCCACGCGGGCCAAGGTGGGGCTCCCCCAGAGCGAGAGCGGGGATCACCTGTCCTTCTTCTTCGCGGACGGGACGCCGCAGGGCACCTTCACCCTGCCACCGGAGAGCGAGCGGGAGATCGTCGTCACCTTCACACCCGGGCTGGTGAAGCGCTTCCTGGCGCTCATCAAGGTCCGCGTGGCAGCCGGGTGCCCGGAACTGGTTCTGTCCCTCGAGGGCAGCGGTGTGGACGAGGTGCTCAGCTGGAGCCCGCCCCTGGTGGACTGCCGCTTTGCGCCGCTGGGGTACGAGATCACCCGCGAAGTCACGTTCACCAACCTGGGGATCACGCCGGTGCAGGTGAGCGGGGTGGAGGGCGTTCCGGCGGATTTCCGCTTCGTCCCCTCGGACGCGTTCGACGGGGGCGTGCTGGACATCCCCGGCGGCGGCGAGGCGAAGGTGCTGCTCGGCTGCCGTCCCACGGAGCTGGGGCTGCGGGAAGGGGAGGTGCGGTTCCAGACGACCCTGCCGGGCCAGCCCACCGGGCGGGTGACCGCGAAGGTGCTCGGCGGCGGGCCGGATATTGACGTCACGCCGGCCGCGGCGCTCCCGTTCGGGCAGGTGGCGTGGTTCCCCGGCGCGGTGACGCCCACGTTCCAGGCGCGCCGCGTGGTGGTGCGAAACGTGGGCACGCGGCCGGCCCCCAACGACAACTCGGCCAACCTCAAGCTGGGCCGCGCGGACGCCGCCGGCCTCTACCAGCCGCCGCGCTTCGAGGTGATCCCCATGGGCACCGGCACGCAGGCGGGCGAGTTCACGGTGACGATGCCCGGGTATGATCCCGCCGTGGGGCTCCCCGCGGTGGTGGGGCAGAACGCCCAGGACGTGCTGGTGAAGTTCACCCCGGCCTCGCTGGGGCTCAAGGAGGCGGACCTGGTCTTCCCCTCCAATGACCCGGACGAGCCCGAGGTGCGCCTCCGGCTCTCCGCGGAGGCGGTCTCCCTGCCGCCCTGCCAGCTTCAGGTGACCCCCAGCTCGCTCTCCTTCGGCGTGGTGACGCCGCCACAGTTCCGGGACCTCACGCTGACGCTGAGGAACCTGGGCACCGGCCCGTCCGACACGTGCCTCGTCAGCAACCTGGACCTGGTGCCCGGCATCAACCCCACCTACTCGCTGCCCGCGGGGCCCGTCTCCAGCCGGACGCTGCAGGCGGGAGAGTCGCTCCAGGTGCTGGTGCGCAGCCAGCCCACGCTGCCCGCCACCCCCACACCCACCAACATCCTGGGCAAGCTCCGCTTCTACGCCTCCTCCCCGCTGCAGCCGGAGGTGGAGGTGCCGCTGGTGACGACGGTGGTGACCCCCTGCCTGGCGGTGGCGCCGGACGAGGCGGACTTCGGCACCGTGAAGCTGGGGTGCAGCAGTGGGGGACGGGCGTTCGGCCTGTACAACACCTGCCCCGCCTCCGTGGAGATCCGGTCCATCCGCGCCGCCGCCCCCGCGGGGTTGCCGGCCGGGGCGCAGGGCTGCCCGGGGCCGCTGCCGTGCCCCGAGTTCCAGGTGACGGCGGCCCCCGTGCTGCCCCTGCAACTGCAAGCGGGCGCGGTGGCCCCCACCTTCCAGGTGAGCTACGCCCCGGTGGACACCGGGCCGGACGTGGGCACGGTGGCGGTGGAGGCGGTGCAGGGTGGGCAGACGGTGGTGTACCTGGTGTCGCTCGCCGGGGCAGGGGACGCTTCCGGGGAGAACCTGGACACCTTCCAGCAGGACCCCAACCCCGCCGCGGACATCCTCATCACCGTGGACGACAGCTGCTCCATGGCGCCTTACCAGGGGGCGCTCGCGGCCAACTTCGCGGCGTTCATCCAGTACGCCACGCAGGTGAACGTGGACTACCGCATCGCGGTCACCACCACGGACGACCGGCCGGGCGGCGAGCAGGGGCGCTTCGTCACCGGCACCAACCACCCGGAGAAGATCCTGACCCCCACCACGCCCAACGTGGCCCAGAAGTTCGCGGCCAAGTTGGCAGTGGGGACGTCCGGCAACGGCAACGAGAGCGGCCTGGCCCCGTCCCTGAAGGCCCTGACCGCCCCGCTGACGCTGACGGACAACGCGGGCTTCCTGCGCCCGGACGCCAACCTGGGGGTGCTGATCGTCACGGACGCCCCGGACCAGTCCGCGGGGAGCGCCGCCTACTACCTGTCCGCGTTCCTGGCCATCAAGGGGGCGCGCAAGGCCAACCAGTTCTCCCTGTCCGCGGTGGCGGGCTTCAACCCCAACCCGCCGTCGACGTGCCCTCCGTATGACACCGCCCCGGATGACGGGAAGTACCGGGATCTCGTCTCCGCCACCCGCGGGGTGCAGGAGGAGATCTGCACCCAGGACTGGGCCCAGAGCCTGCAGCGGTTGGGGAAGAACCTGTTCGGCTACCGCAGCAGCTTTTTCCTGACCGCCCGGCCGGATCCGCTGCAGCCGCTCCAGGTCTCCCTGGACGGGGTGGACGTCCCCGCGGTGGACGCGCAGGGCAACCCGGCGTGGACGTTTGACGCGTTGACCAATTCCATCACCCTGCAGCCCCTGTACGTGCCGGAACCGGGGCAAACCCTGCAGGTTTACTATGTCGTCAGCTGCTACCCATGACCGGGGCGGATCAGGTATGCCCACCCCCTCACGTTTCACCGACGTCCAGGACCTGAACACCATGAAGGCGCTCGCCAAAGTCCTCCTCTCCTCGCTCCTGCTCGTGGGGGCCTCCGCCTCCGCGCAGGGCTATGTCCTCACGCCGAGCTCGGAGCCCTACACCTCCGTGATTCCCCTCGGAGCCACCCCCGTGACGCTCGTACAGACGGGAATCTTTGGCGCGCTGGACGAGGGGGCGGCGGTGGTGCCCATTGGCTTTGACTTCTCGCTTGCTGGCAAGACGTACACCCACGTCAACGTCAACTCCAACGGCTTCATCGAGTTGTTGGAGGATGCGAACACCACGCCCCAGTGCGGCAGTTCCTGCTACGGCTCGGGCATCCCGAGCACGGAGGCCTCGGCGTTCGTGGCGCCGTGGTGGGGAGACCTCGAGGGGACCACGTCGGGAGGAATCCTCACGCTTGCCGGTGCGGGTGTGTTCGACGTCGAGTACGCGCTGTGGGGGTATTACGGGAGCTCGTCGACGGCCACCTTCAACTTCCGGGTGACTTTCCGGGACACGGGGACCGGTACCTCGGATGACACCATTGAGCTGCGGTACGGGGCGTTCACGGGCACCTCGAGCGCGACCACTGCGGCCGGCGTGCAGTGGACCCCATCGGGCGCTGCGACCCCGCTGCCCTGTGGTGCGAACCGCACTTGCAAGGCGACCAACTGGACCGACCCGGCGGATGGGCTGACGGACACCTTGTTCGTCCTGGAGAAGGATTCGAGCCCGGACCTGTCCGTGCCGCAGGTGACGCTGACCGCGTTTGGCACCGCGCCGGGCGCGGACGGCGGCGTGTACAACGCCACGTTCGACGTGGAGGCCCTGATCAAGAACTCGGGACTTTCCGAAGCCCCGAACGTGCACTGGCAGGCATGGCTGTCCAAGGACAAGAGCTGCTGCAGCTCGGACATCAAGTTGTACGACTCGTACTTTGACGGTGGCACGCTCGCGAGCCCGGTGGACGTGCCAGAGCTGGGGGAAGTAGGTGTGACCACCTCGGTGACGGCCCAGGACCTGTCCAAGAGCCAGGAGTACTTCGTGCTGGTCAAGGCGGACTCCCGCAACGCCATCAGCGAGCCGCTGGAGACGGACAACACGGGGCGGACGACGGCGGGCTTCATCTTCGGGACGGACCTGGTCGCGGACGACGTCCGGGTGAAGCCGGGGACAGTGGTGGCCAACAACCAGGTCACACTTCAGGTGTCCGCCCAGAACCGTGGGACGAACGCGGCCGGCACCGTGGACTACGAGCTGCGCCTGGCGACGTCCAAGACGGCCAGCACTTCCACGCTCGTCCACCAGGGGACGCTGACCCTGGGGGCCGTGCAGTCCGTCGTGTCGCAGGAGGTGGCCGTGTCCATGCCGCCGAACCTCGCAAACGGGAGCTACTACTGGTCGCTCGTCCTCGACCCGGGGAACGCCATCACCGAGGTCTCGGAGACGAACAACCGGGTGTTCAGCGCATCGACGTCCGTGATTGGGCTGGACTTGGTGGCGACGGCCGTGGCCCAGGCCCCCGCGCTCACCGTGGCGGGCGCGACGGTGAACCTGTCCGTCAGTGCTCGCAACAACGGGAGCGACTCTGCGGCCAGCGTCCCGTACGCGGTGGTGCTCTCCGTGGACAAGGTGCTGGACTCCGGCGACACGGTCATCCACCAGGGGCAACTGTCGTTCGCCGCGTACGAGGTCAAGACGCTGGTGCCGGTGTCGTTCACCCTTCCCACCAA
>VGRA01000231.1 GCA_016875515.1 Deltaproteobacteria bacterium
CCCGTCCATCACCATCAGCACCTCCACCCCGAACGCCTCCGCCAGCAGCTCGGTGTGGCCCATGAAGGGAATGCCGGCGCGGGTGATGTTGCCCTTGTTGACCGGCGCGGTGCACAGCGCGTCCACGCGCCCCGAGCGCCCCGCCTCCACCAGCGCCTGCACATAGGCGTGCTGCGCCCGGCCGCCGGCGCGCGTGGGGACACCCGGGCGGCTGTCCCGCTCCGGCAGGCGCGTCACCTCCACCACTGTGGGGTGCACCGGGCGCGCGGCCAGCCGCTCACCGGGGGCGCGCGCGTACCTCCGCAGTCCCGGGAAGCGCGCCAGCACGGGGCCGTCCCCGAACACCACGGGCAGCAGCGCACGTTGCACCGCGGGGTGGGCGAGCGCGCGGGCCGTCACCTCGGGGCCAATGCCGGACGGGTCCCCGAGCGAGATGCCCACCACCGGCAGCCCGGGGCGGCCCCCCGCGGGGCGCGTCACGGCTTTATCTCCACCGAGGCCTTCTGCCGCAGCTCCTGCACGTACTGCGCGGTGTACTTGTCCATCTGCCCGCGCAAGAGCTTCTCCCGCAGCTGGTCCTTCACGTCCTCGAACGGGACCACCTCCGCCGCGCGCCGCTCCTCCACCTTGATGACGTGGAAGCCGAAGCGGGTGCGCACCGGGTCGGACACCTCGCCGGGCTGCAGCGTGAAGGCCACCCGGTCGAACTCCGGCACCATCATCCCGCGCTTGAAGAAGCCCAGGTCCCCGCCGTCGGATGCGGACGGCCCTTCGCTCTTCGCGCGGGCCAGCTCCACGAAGTCCACCCCGGGGGTGCGCGCCTCCGCCGAAAGCTGCGCAGCCTTCGCCGCGGCCGCCTTCACCTTCTCCTCCGGGGCGCCCGCGTCCACCTTCACCAAGATGTGCCGCGCGTGAACCTCGGAGTCCTCACCTTCCAGCCGGGAGAAGCGGGCGTACTCGGCGCGCAGGTCCTCCTCGGACACCTTCACCCGCGCGCGCACCTTGAGGTTCACCAGCTTCAGCCGCGAGAGGTGCTTGCGCATGAAGGCCTTGTAGGACTCCGGCGTGTACCCTTCTTGCGCGAGCAGCTGGGCGAACTGCTCCGGCTCCACGTTGTTCTGGCGGCGCACGTCTTCCATGGCCACCTCCAGCTCGGCGTCCGTCACCTCGATGTTGAACTCGCGGACCTCCAGCTCCAGCAGCTTCTCGCCCACCAGTTGCTCCACCGCGGCGCGCATCACCTGCTCGCGCAGCTTGCCGCGGCGGCCAGGGTCCCGCTCGGCAGCCACCCGGGCCAGCTCCGGGGCGGCGCGCTGCTCCACCTCCGACCAGGCGATGACCTGGTTGTTCACCACCGCAGCCACGCGGTCCACCAGCTCCGCGCGCGCCCGCAGCGGCGCCACCAGCAGCAGGGCCAACCACAAGGGTGCTGCGTGCCTCACGTTGCGCCTCCTCCCCCGGTGGACGCGAGCGTCTGCCGGTTGATGCGGATGTTCGCCTTCTTCTTCAGCCCTGCCACCCACGCCGCCTGCGCAGCCGCCCGCTTCTCCCGAAGCAGCCGGGATTCCACGAGCGGCCGGGACTCCTGCAACGTCAGCGCCCGGGCCGGCCGCCTCTCCACCACCTTGAACAGATGGTAGCCGTAGTCGCTCGCCACCACGTCCGAGAGCGCCCCCACCGGCAGCCCGAAGCACGCCTCGTCGAACGCCGCCGGCATCACCCCGCGCTCGAACCAGCCCAGGTCCCCGCCCACCTTGGCGTCCGGGGAGAGCGAGTATTTCATGGCCAGCTCGCCGAAGCGCTTGCCGTCCCGCACCTGCGTCCGCAGCCGCCGCGCCTCCTCCTGCGTATTCACCACCAACTGCAGCGCGTGCACCTGCTCCGCCTGCTGGAACTGCGCCGCGTGCGCCTGGTGGTAGGAGGCCACCTCCTCGGCCGTCAGCGCCACGCGCGCGTAGACCTCCTCCTGGAACAGCCGCTCCAGCAGCAGCGTGGCCTTGGTGCGCTTGCGGAACTCGGCCAACTGCAGCTCGGAGGCGTCCAGCGCTCGGTCCAGCCCCTCCGAGCCCAGGTCCGCGCTCGCCTGCAGCATGCGGCGCTCCAGCTCGTCCGCCGTGACGGCGATGCCGCGGCTGCGGATGGCCTGCTCCAGCAGCATGGCCTCCGTCATCTGCTCCACCACCGTGTTGCGGAGCGCATCCAGTTGCTCGGGCGAGGGCTGCAGCTCGAAGCCGGCCAGCGCCCGCCGCAGCTCCCGCTCGAAGTCCGCCCGGGACAGCACCTCGCCGTTGACGGTGGCTACCACCCGCGGGTCCTCGCGCGCCCCCTCCTCGCTGCATGCCGTCGCGCACAGCAGCAGCAGGCAGCAGGCCACGCGGCCGGGGGTGGGCGCCGTCCGCATGGGCTCAGTGGACCATGGCGGCGTTGGGGGCGGGGATGAAGCCCGGGGTGGGCCCCTTGGGCTCTTGCGTGGGGGCCTTGGGGTCCACCGCCACCTTGCCCAGCGCCGCCTCGTCCACCTTTAACCGCTGCTCCGTCTTCAGCTTCTCCAGGAACGCCGCGAAGGCCTCCGTGCGGCGCTCGTACAGGATGCGGCTCTGCAGCTGCGTCTTCACCTGCTCCAGCCCCAGGTCCAGCGGCTGCTGCCGGGCCTGCAGCTTCAGCACGTAGAAGCCCTTGTCCGTCTCCACCACCCCGGACACGGCCCCCGGCTCCTTCAGCTGCTGGGCGGCGGTGGCCACCTCGGCGCCGTACTGGTCCATCAGCTCGGAGGCGGACAGGAAGCGCATGTCCCCGTCCAGCGGCTTGGTGCGCCCGTCCTGGTTGTGCTCGCGCGCAAGCCTGGAGAAAGCCTGGAAGTCCAGAGCCGGGGCACCGGCCGCCTGCGCCTGCAGCTCCTTCGCCTTCTCCGCCTGCGCGGCGCGCTCCGGGGCGTCCTTGGCCGCGGGCAGGAAGATGTCCGACAGCCGCAGCATCTCCGGCTTCACGTAGTCCGCCTTGTGCTTCTCGTAGTAGGCGGCCACCTCCGCGTCCTCCACCTTCTTGCCCGCCTTCTGCTCGAACTCCTGCTGCAGGAGCTTCTGCACCATCACCTTCTTGGCGGTCTCCACCACCTCCGGGTCGTTCTGCAGCCCGCGCTTCTGGGCCTCCCCCGCGAGCAGCTCGAAGCGGGCCAGCCCCTCCACGTACTCCTTGCGCTGCTCCGGCGTCTGGTAGCGGGCGCGGGCGAACGGGCTCATCTCGAGGAAGCGCTGCTGCAGCTCCTCCACCGTCACGGAGTCATTGTTCCAGGTGGCCACGGGGGTTCCACCACCCGTGCGGTTGTGGCGGTAGTCCGGGGCGGAGCCCTGCTTGCAACCGGAGAGCAGGGCGGCAGCGGCAAAGGAGGCGAGGAGCGTGCGGTTCATGGGGTGCGGACGGTTAGCACGCCCGAGCGGCGCGCAACAACGCGCAGCCGCGCTGGGGTAAGCAGCCCGACGGAGTCATGGGCGACTGGTGCGTCTACATCCTGCGGTGCCGGGACGGCAGCCTCTACACCGGCTGCACCAACGACTTGCCGCGCCGCCTGGCCACCCACAACGCCGGCAAGGGGGCCGCCTACACCCGCTCCCGCAGGCCGGTGACGGTGGCCTTCACGGAAGCGGCGGCGGACCGCGGCGCGGCGCTGCGCCGGGAGGCGGCCCTCAAGCGCCTGTCGCGGGCGGAGAAGCTGGCCCTGCTGCCGCGGCCGCGGCCCTCGCCGCAGCGCGCTGCCGAAACGCGAGCCACCCCTGCAGCGCCCCCGCCAGCACCCCGCCGGAAGCGGCGCTCCACAAGAGCATCTGCTGGTACCGGTACAGCGCGTCCCGGACGGCGTCCGAGCAGGGGTTCGTCCCCACGCCGGAAACGATGAATGCGTTGACGGACGGTCCGGCGAGCGCCGCCGCCAACCCGCCGACAAAGCCCCCGGCCAGCAGCACCACCGCCACGCGCTTGAGCGTCTCCATGGGGCCGGGGTTCTCCCACGCCGCGGGGGGGCTGGGGTAGGGTGCCGCGCCGTGCTCCCGGCATTGACCCTCCTCGCCTCGCTCGCAGCCCTCGCCGGGTGGGCCCTGGTGCTGCGCCACGCCTGGCGGCGCAGCGTGGGCACCGCCACGCTGGTGCTGCTCGTCCCGGGGTACGCCCCCTGGTACGCCTTCAGCCAGTTCGAGCACCCGCAGAAGGGGCCCGTGCTGGGGGCGTGGCTGGGCGGGCACGGGCTGGCGGCCATGGGGCTCGCCTGGCTGATGCTGGCGCGAACCGCGGGCTGAACTTCCAGGCTCCCAGGGCTTCACCATGCTCTTCCGCCAGCTCTTCGACGCCGAGACCTCCACCTACACGTACCTCGTGGGGGACCCCGCCTCGCGGCAGGCCGCCCTCATCGACCCCGTCCTCGGGCAGGTGGAGCGGGACCTGGAACTGCTGCGGGAGCTGGACCTGCAGCTGGCCTGGGCGCTGGATACCCACGTCCACGCGGACCATGTGACGGCGGCCGGCGCGCTGCGCGAGCGGACCGGCTGCAAGACGGTGGCGGGCGAGCGCGGGGCCTCCTGCGTGGACGTGCAGGTGCGCCACGGGGACGTGGTGCAGGTGGGCGCGGTGGCCCTGCGCGTGGTGGAGACCCCCGGCCACACGGGTGACTCCGTCAGCTACCTCGCGGACGGCTGCGCCTTCACCGGGGACGCGCTCATGGTGCGCGCCTGCGGGCGGACGGACTTCCAGAACGGGGACGCCGGGCAGCTGTACGACAGCATCCACGCCCACCTGTATTCGCTGCCGGACGACACGCGCGTGTACCCGGGCCACGACTACAAGGGGCGCACCGTCACCACCGTGGGCGAGGAGAGGCGCTTCAACGCGCGCCTCGCCGGGCGGACGCGCGAACAATTCGTGACGCTGATGAACGGGCTCGACCTGCCACGTCCCAGGCACATGGACGTGGCGGTGCCCGCCAACCTCGCCTGCGGCAAGCCCCAGGCGCTACCCCAGGGGTGAAGCAATGGAGCAGGTGACGCCGTCCCAGCTGGACACCGTGGCGGGCATCCGCCGCATCGACGTGCGCGAGCCGCACGAATTCAACGGCCCGCTCGGCCACCTGCCCGGCGCGGAGCTGGTGCCGCTGGGCACGCTGCCGCTGCGCTGCGGCGAGTGGAACCCGGAGGCGCCCGTGCTCCTCATCTGCCGCTCGGGCGGGCGCTCGGGACAGGCGGCCAACTTCCTGAAGTCCCGGGGCTTCGCCCGCCCCATCAACCTCGCCGGCGGCATGCTGGCG
>VGRA01000232.1 GCA_016875515.1 Deltaproteobacteria bacterium
GGCCAGGCGCAGGGCTGCTACCTGGGCCCGGCGGGCACCGAGGGCGTGGGGCTCTGCCGTGCGGGCACGCAGGGGTGCGTGGCGGGCCAGCGGGACACCTGCACTGCCCAGGTGCTGCCTTCGCCAGAGGTCTGCAACGGCCTGGACGACGACTGCGACGGCGCCGTGGATGACCAGCCGCTCTGCCCCGAGCGCCACGCCTGCGCCGCGTTGGGGACCACCCTCACCATCACGCTCACCGGCGAGAACTTCGCGCACCCGGACGCCTCGGGAGGCGGAGGCACCACCGTTCATGGCCGCTGCGTGCCCTGCGGCGCGCTGGACAGCTCGCTCCCGGTCACGGTGATCTCCCCCGCCCTGGCGGTCATCACGCTCGACACCGCCACGGCGACTCCCGGCACCTACGAAGTGACGGCCTGGAACCCCGGCGGCAACCCGCCCCCGCAGCGGTCCGCGCCGCTGACCTTCACCATCACGCACTGAGCGGACGGCTTCACGGGCTGGACGTCACCACCGCCACCCCGGCTGCCCCGGCCAGCCCGTCTGCCTGGGCCTGCGTGAGCAGCGAGAGCGACGCCTGCGAACCGCGCAGGTGCGCGTTGAAGAACGCCACGGCGAAGTGGTTGATGAGCGGCTGGGCCACCGAGGCCGGGGGCGAGGTGGGGCCGCAGCCGTCCTCGAGCACGGCGCGAAGATCTGCCCCGGGAATGTCCACCTTCACCTGCTCCACGACGGTGGCGAGGTCGAACGCGCACAGGTCCGAGAAGGTGAAGTGCCCGCCCTTGACCAGGTCGAGCAGCCACCACGGGCGCTGGAGCGCAGCGATCGTCGGCACCACGTTGTCATCCCACTCCAGTGTCTGGTCGGCGTGCGCCGCCTGGATCATCACGGGGATGGACAGCTGGACCGGGGACGGGAGGCCAATCCACGACAGGTTCGCGTCCACCGGCGCCTGCGGGACAATGGCCTTCACGCGTGCGTCCATGGCGGCCACGCGCAGGGAGGTGAGCGCTCCGAAGGAGTGGCCCGTCACGCCCACGCGCGCCATGTCCACCAGGCCGGAGAGCGGATCCTCCGGCTTGAGCCGCTCGAAGCGGTTGATCAGGTGGACCACGTCCCAGGGCCGGTCCTCCACCCCTTCCACCGTCGTCTGCAGCTGCCCCCGGACCACGTCTGCCAGCGTCCCCTCCTCGTGATCGCACGAGGCCACCACGTACCCGTGAGAGGCCAGCAGCACCGTGTAGTAGGTGGACTGCCACCGCAGCGCCGCCTGGCCGTGGCTGAAGATGACCAGCGGGAACGGCCCGTGGGATCGCGCGGGCTCGGCCTCACGCGCTGCGGCCGCCACCAGCGGAGGAAGGGCCGAGCCGATCGACGCCCGCTGCTCCAGCGTGAAGTAGTCGAGGATGTCGTACGAGACCTTCGGCAGGTCACGCGCCGACTGCAGGGCGGGGTACCAGATCTCCGTCACGAGCTTCCGCGGCGTCCCGTCTGCCTTCCGCCGCCCCGTGTCCTCCCAGGTGACGGTGCGCACCCCCACCGCGAAGGGCCCGGGCTGCGACGGCGCGGGGGCTGCGCCCGCGGACGCAGGCTCGAACGGGAGCGGGTCCACCGGGGGCGGTTCGCAGCAAAGCAACAGCCCGACAAGGGGGACCAGGAGCGGAGTGGCGCGCATGGGGCCGGTCTAGGCCGGGCTGCACGGCCGGTTCAAGCGCGCTGGGCTAGGGTGCAAGCAATGTCCCGCCCCCTCGTCCTCTCCTACGCCGGCTGCGGCACCTGCAAGAAGGCCCTGAAATGGCTGGAGGCCCGCGGCGTGGAAGCGCAGGTGCGCCCCATCGTCGAGCAGCCGCCCACCGTGGCGGAGCTGGCGAGGTGGATTCCCGCCAGCGGCGTGGGCATCCGCAAGTGGCTCAACACCTCCGGGCTCAGTTTCCGGGCGCTGGGCAAGGCGAAAGTGGACGCTGCCACGGACGCGCAGCTGGCCTCGTGGCTGGCCGCGGACGGCAAGCTGGTGAAGCGCCCCGTGCTGGTGCATGGCGATGCCGTGTTCGTGGGGTTCAAGGAAGGGACCTGGGGCCAGCTCTTCGGTTCTTGAGGAGGGTTTCCGTGGTTGATCCGCGTGACTGTTCGCGCCGCCACCACGCGGAGGCCATTCAGCTCCTGGTCCTCTTCGGCCCTCTCCTCCTGCTCGTGGCCGTCCCCATGGCCTGGTTCGCGTGGAAGGCAGGGCACACCGGGTCACTCGGATCAGAGCGGGTGATATTCGGGGCTGCCGCCGTGGCGGCGTTGACGCTCGACGGTGAAGCTGCGGCCCCCGGGAGGCCAGATCCTGCACTGGCCCTGATCCGTCCGGGCCTGCGCCGGCTAACCGGCCCCGCCGGGGCGGAACAGGTACCCTCGCCCCCGAACCGTGAGCAGGTACACCGGGTTGTCGGGATCCGGCTCGAACAGCCGCCGGAGCCGGAGGATGAAGTTGTCCACCGTCCGGTCCGTGGGGAAGGCGTCCATCCCCCAGACCTCCTCCAGGAGGTGGGCCCGGCTCAGGACTGTGTCCGCGTTGCGGACGAATTGCTCAATGAGCTTGAGCTCCTTGTGGGACAGCACCACCTCGCCCTCGTTGGTGAGCGCCTCCCCGGTGTCGAAGCGGATCCAGTAGCGGTCGAAGGCGAAGCGGGCGGGCGCCGCGGCGGCCTGCCCCCCGGAGCGCCGCAACAGCGCGCGTACGCGCGCCACCAGTTCCGGGACGTCGAACGGCTTGGTGACGTAGTCGTCTGCGCCCGCCTCCAGGTTGCGCACCTTCACGCCGGACTCGTTGCGCGCCGTGAGCATGAGGATGGGGCAGAGGATGTTCGCCGCCCGTGCGCGCTCCACCAGGGTGAGGCCGTCTCCCCCGGGGAGCATCAGGTCCAGCACCGCCAGATCGTACCGGCCGGAACGCAGCTCAGCGTCCCCCTCGGCCCAGGTGCCCACGGCGTGGACCTCGAACCCGGCATGCTGGAGGTTGAGCTGCACGATCTCACGGACGAGTCGCTCGTCCTCCACCAGCAGGATGCGGTCGGCCATGTGAGGGCACCCTAAACCGTGCCTGACGACCGGCCAAGGTGGCCCCGCCGAACCCGCGCACCGTGTGTGATCGCCCGGATGCGCTCAGCATCACCCTCCCTCCTTCACCACCGGAAGCTCCAGCGCGAAGACGCTTCCCTGCCCCACTCCCTCGCTGCGGGCGCGCAGCTCGCCTCGCATCTGCCGTGCCAGCTGCCGCGAGATGTAGAGCCCGAGCCCGCTCCCGTGCGACACGCCACGGCCCCCCTCCCGCGTGAAGGGTTCAAAGAGGCGCTCGGCATCCCGCGGCTGGAACCCCTGCCCCCGGTCCCTGACTTCCAGCCACCACGTGCCGGCACACACCCCGTCTGACACCTCCACGTGGCCGCCGCCGTACTTGCGCGCGTTGTCCAGCAGGTTCTCCAGGATCACCCGGACGGCGTCCCCGTCGCAGGTGACCTCCAGCTCCTCGCCCGGCATCCAGCCCACCTGTTCGTCCGGGAAGGTGGACCGCCGGTGGTCGAGGATGTTGCCCACCAGTTGCCGCGTGGACGCGCGCTCCGTGCGGACCGCCTGTCGGGCCACGGCGCGCTGGTACGCCAGCGTCGTCTCCACCAGGTGCTCCAGCCGGTCACACTCCCCCACGCCCTGCGCTATGAAGCGGCTGCGCACCGCCTCCGGGATGCTGCCGTTGCCCAGGCTCTGGAGGAGCGCCCGCACCCCGGCAAGCGGTGTCTTCAGCTGGTGCGTGGACAGCTGCATCATCAACTGCATCCGCTGCGCCTCCGCGCGCCGGTGCCGCGCCACCATGAACAGCACCACCGCCAGGATGCACAACAGCAGCCCTGCCAGCGCAGACTCCCCGGCGATCATGAAGAGCTGACGGTCCGTGGCTGCATCCAGGGACTCCAGTCGATGCGCGCGCTCCGTACCGTCAAATTCCCCCATCACCTGGACCCGCAGCATCTGGTCCATGGAATGGATGTTCCGCCGCACCAGCACGGACCACCACGCCATCAGCGGGCCCACGCTGGCCAGGCACGCACCGAGCAGCAGGACGTCCGCGTTGGAGGCCACCCAGGCCTTGAGTTGCGCTCGCCGGTTCATCGTCACCTGGCCTCCCGCTGACTATCCACCGCCCTGCCGCTCCCCGAGGACCGCACGGAGAGCGCCGCACAGGCTCCGTTGATCTTGCTGCAGTTGCTCGGCAGCGGGCGCAAAGTGCTGGAGCGCAGCACCGTGGGCGTCCGTCTGCTTCAGTCCCACCTCGAGCCCGGCGGCCACCGTCCCCAGCCGCACCGCTCCCGACGTCAGGGCCACCCCCTTCAGCGTGTGCGCCGCCCGCTGCGCTGCCGCCCGGTCACCGCGCGCCACCTCCTGCGCAATCAGTTCCCCGTCCCCTCCACTCGAGACCTTCCGGAGGACCCTCACGTATAGGTCCGGGCTCCCCCCGGTGGACCGCAGCCCGGTCGCCACGTCCAGCCCCTCCACGGACTCGAGCCGGACGCGCAGGAACAAGGGGGTGGCTGGCGACTCGTGGGAAAAGACCGGGGGAGGGGGCCCCTCAGGGAGCCAGCGCAGCAGCGCGCGGTAGAGCGCCTCGGGAACCACCGGTTTCGCCATGTGATCGTTCATCCCCGCCGCGAGGCAGGCGTTCCGGTCCTCGTCAAACGCGTTGGCCGTCATGGCGACGATGGGGAGGGCTGCCCCCTTCGGCAGCGTGCGGACGAGACGGGAGGCAGTCAGGCCGTCCATGACCGGCATCTGGATGTCCATCAGGATGAGATCGTACGTCCCCGCCTTCACCTTCTCCACGGCCGCCTGCCCATCCTCGGAACTCTCCACCGAGATCCCCACGGTCGTGAGCATCTCCACGGCCACTTCCCGGTTGATGGCGTTGTCTTCCACCAGCAGGACCTTCCGGCCTGCCCGCGTCCGCACCGCGCGCTCGGCCTGGCCCTCGGCGAGCGGCGCCGGGGAGCCCTTCGTCGCGGCCCCCAGATACTGGAGCGCGTCGAACAGTCGGGAGGGGGTCACCGGCTTGGGCAGGACGCCGGAAAAGCCCACCGCGGCCGGTCCATCCGCGGAGTTCATATGAGAGTGAGCGGTGACCAACAGCCGCTCCAGGCGGCGACGGAGCGGCAACTCCCGCAGCCGGCGCCCCACCTCCATCCCGTCCTGCCCCGGCATCTGCCAGTCCACCAACACGAGGTCAAACGGGACACCGTCCGTCCA